>SKKC01000037.1 GCA_007121695.1 Spirochaetales bacterium
ATTCTCGCTCTCTGTTCGAGTTACGTCGTATCCGTGTTGCTTGTGCCGACTGTGTGGTCCTTCTCGAAACGACCGCACAAAATCGATTCGCACCCCTCCTCTCACCTTCCGGAAAAACGTCTGCGAATTGTCAGCGCGTTTGCGGAAACGAAACGCAGTGCGGTGTTCGTGTTCGCGGGGCTGTGCACCATTGCACTCTCGGGCACGTGTTCGGCAGAGATTTCACCGGTTGAGCCGCTCGATACCGGAATCGTGTCGATACGAACACGATTCGATGCCAATACCCCGTTTGATCTGCTGCGTCGCGAGGCGCTGGCTCTCGAGCAGCTCGTAGGCAGCCACACCGAGGTGCTCGACATATACTCCACCGTCGGGGGCGAGCCGGACGATCCTGTATTTCTCGGTTCAGTCGATTACGAGCCGGGAGAGATACGATCAGAGGTCCGCCTGCAGCCCGGGGTGTCAGTATTCCGCTTTGCAGACCGTCTTCGGGGGCAGCTTCGCGCCGCCGGGCTCGACTCGCGAGTCACTGTTCCGGCGTCTCCGCTATCGCGCATTGTAAACGGGGAGCTGAATCGTGGATTCCCCGTTCGAGCCGAATCGATAGCCGAGGCGCAGGCGGAAGCCCGGGCAATACTCTCCCGCGAGAACCGTGACATGGACCGGGCGATGCTCGATCGGGCGATCGTACCGACAAGCCGCATCGCCAGCGTCTACGTGCGGCCGCGTATGCAGGCGCTCCACCGTTTCGGGCTGAACGGTGCGGATGTCACGCGCCTGCTCTACGCCCAGACCACGGGGGTACGCGCGGGGCGTGCAGGCCCGCGCGGGGAGCAGATCGATGTACGGATGTTCTACGGGTCGGGGGAGCACACTGTATCGCCGTCATCGCTTTCCCTGACGACTCCGTCGGGCGAGCGACTTCCTCTGTCGCTGCTAGCCGAGGTTTCACGGGTCGAGGCACCTGTATCTCGTATTCGGGTCGACCAGGCAGATGCGGTGTTTCTGCACGACGGCTACGGACCGTCTGTGCCTGCAGCAGCACCGGGGGGCACGGAAACCGGACGACTGATTCTCGTGTTCGCTGTCGCACTGTGCATGCTGTTCCTCGTACTCGTGTTTCACTTCGACCGTATTGGTCCCGCAGTTGCGATTATGGCTACGATTCCGTTTTCGTGGCTCGGAGGCATCGCGGTTCTGAGCAGTGCCGGGCGTATCGTTTCGCTTGAATCGGCCGTCGGACTGCTCGTGCTCACAGGGCTCACCGTCAATCCCGGGATACTGCTCGTGGAAACCTACGATTCACTGCGAGCAACGCGACTCACTCTGCATGAGGTGCTGCAGATGGGTACGGCCCGCCGACTGAAGCCCATTTTCATGACCGGCATAACGACGGTCGTTGCGCTTGTCCCACTCGCCATAGACCCCGGAGTTCGATCGGTGCAGAGTAACGCCTCGCTTGTCGTGCTCGGCGGTATCATCGCCGGTACTACCGCCACGCTCACGATTGTTCCGCGGTGGTATCGGTTCGTGTACAGGCGAACATGCAGGTAACCCGACTGCGGGCCCGCGCACTCCTGCTCGTCATGGTCGGCGGCATACAGCTTGCCACGTTCGTGGCTCCTCGAGCCGACGCGCCGGGCTACGAGAGACTCGTCAGTCTCGAGGTGCGAAAAGCAGACACCGACGCGGAGATTCTCGCAGAGCGCATACTTCCCCAGTTCAGCGACATGCTGCGTGAACTGACTGCAATCGAGCACAGTCGAAGCGTCACCCGGAACGGCCATATCACCATGAGTCTCTATTTAAGCAGAGAGGCGGATGCAGCATCGGTCGCGGCGCAGGTGCGCGAACGGGCGTACCGGGTCCAGGAGCGTATTGGCGGGCGCCTTGAACGTCCCGTTGTGAGCATTGCCCGAAGCGATTCCTCGTACAGCTTCCTCGTCGCGGTAAGCGCTGATATGAATCGAGTTCCGGATCGGCATCACGTGGAGCACGATCTGGTACCGCGGCTGCGTCGAATCCCGGGTGTGGCAGCGGTAGACGTGTACGGCGGTACACGCGAAGAAATTCGTGTCGAGGTACCATCTGCCTTTCTCGCGACTCACGCCATGAGCGTGCGCGACCTGCAGGCCGGGCTTCGCCACGCAGAGATTATCGCGCCAGTGGGGCGTGTCCGCAGCGAGGACCGGGACATGCCTGTCGTGTACGACAGCCGTGCGGTACACGAGAGAGATCTTGCGACGCATACGCTTCTGCAGAGCAGCGCCCCCGAGACGGCATTGCTCCCGACAGACAGCGTACAGACGGTACCCGGGCGCCAGGACAGAATCGTTCGTCTGAACGGAAGGCAGCACATTGCCGTGGGTGTGCGTGCAGACGCCAGCGCCTCGCTCCCCGGTTTGACGCGTGCCGCGCGCTCGCTGGTTGACGAATGGGCACACAGCCAGTCCTTGACGGCTGAGGTTGTGCTCGACGAGGGAGCGGAAGCCAGAAGGTGGCTTATACGTCGCCGCACGATAGCTATCGCCATGCTGCTCGGCTACCTGTGCATGTTTCGACTCTCAGGCAGCAGCACGACCGACACGCTGCATATCGGAGTCGGGCTGCTTGTCGCGGCTGGTATCATGTCTGCGATCTGTTCACTCGATTCGTCGTTCTGTGGTCAGACCGACGTGCTTCCATCGGTTGTGGCTGGCCTTCTACTGGCCAGTCTGTGCATTCACTCGTGTACAAACCGCGTCGAACTTGCTGCGGCAGGCGTTCTGCTGGTGCTTCTCCTGACGTTTCGTGATCCGCTGGCCCTCGAGAGTCTGCGAGTACAACTTTTCGCCTTCCCGACGCTTCGTCTGACGCGCTTCCTCAGCAGAACCGCGTTCCCGGGTCGGCCGAAGCCGCAGGTGCGAATCGGGCGTTGCCTCCCGATCATTGCAGGTAGTGTTGTGCTCCCGCTCGCAGTCACAGCGGCAGTGGTCGTGGGTGGACACGAGCCCACGTCTGAACAGCTGCATCTGGACATAGACGCGTATGCACCCGTGGCAGAGGTGGACAGAACCCTCCTGGCAGCGAGCGATTTCATGG
>SKKC01000047.1 GCA_007121695.1 Spirochaetales bacterium
ATCCAGTCATCATCATGCCGGACTGCTGACTGAAGCGTGTAAAACCCACCGATTTTCAGGTTCCGATGGGCGCGATAGTAGGACCCGAGGGTCGCCGACCGGCGTCCGAAGCCTTCGAGCTCCGACTCGAAACGCCAGTCGAGGCTGAGCATGTGGTTCCACTGACGGTTGCGCAGGAACAGCCGCGCGTGGTTGCCGATGTCGACGTCTCCGTTCGGGCGCGGCGGAGTGTGTCTGTCAGCGAACGCTGTTCCTGTAATTACAAACAGAAAGATGAGAGCCAGTAGACCTCTGTTTCGCATGCGCACCTCCGTCAATCGTAGTCCTGATCCAGAAGATCGCCGTATGCCTGGTCCAGATCGGTTGTATCGAAAACCGGGCCGGCGTCGGGGTCCATATTCCAGTTCAGTTCCAGGGTCCACCGATATCTGCGGGGAGTTGTTAACTGTGTGCCAGCAAGGATGTTAATGCCTTCACCCGCGCGTACCAGCTGTGACGCACCGGCCTCCGGGACTTCGACGAGAACTTCGCCCGTTTCCACGCACAGCCACAGATCGGGGCGGTCGTCGATGGTACGGCCGAAGGCGGTAAAGAACTCAGTGCCTCTGACTCCTGCAACGACCGTATCTGTACGAACGCGGAAACGACCTTCGTAGGATGATCGTACACGACTGAACAGACCTCCGTGCTCAAGACCGACCGTTGCCTCTCGAACACGGTTCTCTTCGATTACCACTTCGCTGTCAGCGCGGAGTTTCAGTTCGCCAGCGGAACCAAGATCGATGATTACCGTCGATCGTGCTCCGGTCCGCACTCGGTCACCCTCCATTACAGCGTCGCCAAAATCTGCATCTGCCACCTGTCCCCGTCGTTCAATGGTGACGTCGCCCTCGAGGTATACGACCTGTGCGCGGGCGAAAAGCGAGGTGGGTATGCACAATGAAGCGAACAAAAGAACGGAAAGGCGTGTGCGGTACGACTGTCGGAAGGGGCTCATATGCACCTCCTGCGTACTTGAGTTTACAACCATACAACACCCTATGGGCAGGGTTGTCAACAATTGCCTGTAGTTGTCGGGTCAGAACCGTAACGCTGTTTCTATTGTTGCGCCCCAGAACGACTCGCTCCGAAAGAAGTACAGCTGCACCTCGTCTCCGGCTTCCCAGCCTCCGAAGTTTTGTGTGAGAGGCGTTCGCCATTCGTTAAACGAGCTGTCGATAAATCCAAGCGTTGCCGGACCGTAGTTGTAGGTGTGCCAGTACGCATTCATGCCCCATCGGAAACGACCGTTCCCTCGCCGACCGAAAGCATACTGTCGGGCGAGACCGCCACCGGCTCCGAATCGGCGTGCCACAAGCCGACCATTATTGAACTCCGAGACCGGGGACGCGGAGGTGGTAGACAACTCGAAAACACCGGTTGTGAGGGTCGTCTGACCGCCGAAGAAATCGCCCCAGATCTCGACCGTCAGCGCATTCGGGTCCATGTCGAATGCAGCAGACTTGTCTCCGAGTGTCGCCCGGGTATAAAAACCGAGCGCTTCATTTCGTGTTATGAACTGCCGCGTGGTTGTCGGGCCGAAAAACCCACCGTCTGCAGCGCGTACCCGAAACTGCATCGGTGAAGTCATGCTCATGCGCATAACGCCTCCCTCGAGGGATCCACCAGCAACGACCGATGCAGCCGGGTCCGAAGCCCAGTCGTCCAGCAGTGGCCACAGTCCAGCGAGCAGGCTGTAGCGCCACTCGCTGTAGCGGGCGGGAAACAGCACCGTGTTGCCAGGTGAGGTCTGCGTTGTACCGTCAAGATCGACCCATTCCGGACTCTGAGCGAGTGTTGTTTCCCAGCGGAACAGGCGCTCGGTCGGTGCGAGCTGAAACCTCAGAAAGTTCAGCCAGCTAACCTGTTCGGCGGGAGCTCCGAGATACCCAAGCCCGAGTCCGATGTATCCAAGGGGAATCTGCAGTGTGCTGCTCAGTTCCGTATTTCCGCGACCCGGACCGGTGTCGATAGTCGCCTCTCGCAGATCCAGTGCACCCTGTACGTTGTCGCTGCGGTAGGTCACGTTCCAGTCGATATATCCGAAGAGGTTGAACAGACTAACTCCACCCACCACCAGAAGGTAGGGGTCACGAGCAACCTCTGCGGTTGTCGTGTTCGTTGGGCCGCTGTCCTCGAACACGACGTTCCAGAAGTCTGCAGAGGTTCCGGCCTCCACTACAACTCCCAGACGTTGACGGGGTCCGAGATAGCGTTCGGACATGTCGCGGAATGACTGCCCGCTGTCGTTGCTGCGATCGGTCGTCTGGGCAAGTGCGCCGAAACAGGTTCCCGCTACCAACCAGGCCACTATCAGGAGCCGTAGCACCCGGCCGCACGAAAGAACTTTTTTCATACCAGAAAAATATGCTACTTCTGTGCTATGCGCAAGATTCGGCGGTAGGTGTGAGATGGTGACGGCGAGAAGCACCGTCAGGTCACCTTCCGCCACATGACCAGATCCCTGAACGAAACCCCGTTCACCGGGATTACCATGTCGCCGATGACTTCGAAGCCGTACTTCCGGTAAAACGCCTGCGCTCTGGGGTTGTGCTCCCACACGCACAGCCACATCGAATCGAAGCCGGAGTCGAGAGCGATTCGGAGCGCGCGCTCCATAAGACGTCCGGCGACTCCTGTCCCGTGCCAGTTTTCGTGCACGTACAACTTGGAGAGCTCCACCGGCCGACTGCCACGCACATCTTCCGGTACAGACGTTGTCGCGAGTTTGAGAACACCAGCGATCTCGTCCCCGCATGCTCCGACCAGACACGCAGCACAGTCCTTCTGCAGATCCGCGGCGCAGCGCGCAGGCTGGAACGATGAGCGTATGTAGGCCTCAAATCCGGCTTCGTCGCTGAACGCCGTTCGATACGCGAACCGGAACACGTCCGCCATAAGCGTACATACACGTTGAGCGTCTGTGTCTTCGAGCGGGCGAATCAGGGCTGTCATGGGAACAGTGTACGGTTCCCCATCGGTGTGCGACAAGATAGCTGATTCGGTAACCGGCACTGCAGAGGTACGAAGCTATCTATCCC
>SKKC01000092.1 GCA_007121695.1 Spirochaetales bacterium
ACACCGGCGTTCGTTGAAGCGGCGTTGATAGTGAACTGCACGTTGGCAAGATACCGTATGCTCGAGCTGAACGAGGTAGGCTCGGTAAGATCCCCGAAGTCATGAGACTCGGCATCGGTAACGAGCGAGCCAAACCCTATGCGAACGAGCGATGGCACCTGTCCAGTGAGCGTCAGTTCAGCGGTATCAGACGACTGCGCGACAAGCGGCATGGCCAAAAGAAAAAAAACTGCAATACCAATAAGGTATCCAAAAGTGGACTTTTTCATATATAATACTCCTCGTACCTTTTACTTTCTGCGTCAGAATATAGTGCAGGGGAGTGCACTTATCAAGAAATAACGTGATTCAAGGCCTCATCTTGCCAGAACGCGCTAATGTCGTGTAAGAGAAACAACCAAGGCAGGTTTCCATGACTGACGATCTGAACGCCCGACGGCTGAACAAGAACATTCCCGTGCCTCTCTACTATCAGCTGAAAGAGCATCTGCGAAGCTATATTGGCAGGTGTTCTGACGGTGATCTGATTCCGACCGAGCTGGAACTGTGTAAGCATTTCGATGTCAGTCGCCCGACGGTCCGTCAGGCGGTCACCGAACTCGTCAGCGAGGGG
Organism: Spirochaetales bacterium; assembly: GCA_007121695.1. Classification (GTDB taxonomy): domain Bacteria; phylum Spirochaetota; class Spirochaetia; order DSM-27196; family SKKC01; genus SKKC01. The sequence continues at coordinate 614 of SKKC01000092.1, forward strand.
CTGCTCTACCGAAGCAAGGGAAAGGGCACGTTTGTGACAAAGGGGAAGGTGCAGAGAGACTTCCTGCTCACGTTTGAACGGTTTGACCATGAAATGCAGGCGGCAGGACGCGTCCCGACCACGCACATCCGCTCGATCGCGACCGTCAAGGCGCGCGAGAAAGTTGCTCTGGCGCTCGGCGTGGAACCCGATACCCCGGTCTATGAAGTGCAGCGAGTCAGGTTTCTTGACGATACACCGCTGGTGGCAGTGACGAACTATCTGCCCGTCGACCTTCTCCCGGATCTCGAGCAACACGAAGAACGGCTTGTCGCACTTCACGACATGCTCGAACGCACCTATGGATACCGGCTGCATCGGGCCAAACGGCGCATCGAGGCCGTCGCTGCGAGCGAGTCCCGGGCATGGGTCCTCGATGTGCAGCCGGGATCGCCACTGCAGTACATTGAAACGCAGGTCTACCTCGAAGACGACCGCTGCATCGAGTTCGCGCGCGCCTGGTATCGCGGCGACATGAGCAGCTTTTTCATCGAACTCGACCGCAATCATCTCGGAAAAGAAAAGATTGACAGCAATGATAAGTCGTCCTAATGTCAGGACATTAGGATTTGGTTAAAACGGGCTGAATCCGATAGATGGACGGCGTACAGGTGTAGTACCTGTATTGCATCACAATCAATCAGGAGGACACACATGAGAAAACTCGTGTTAGTGACCGTAGTTCTAATCGTGGCGACCGGGCTGGCATTCGGTGGCGGAGCTGGTGAAGCAGCTTCGACAGACCCCATGTCAGGGACAATAACGCTGTACACGTCGGAGTCTCTTACCGACGCACAGGCACTCGTAGATCGATTCGAGCAGCTGAATCCGGGTGCAACCGTAGAGATTTTTCGGCTCGGAACGACAGAGCTTGTGGCACGGCTGCTGACGGAGCTCGAAGCCGGGCAGACAGAAGCCGACGTAGTCTGGTTTGCAGACATGGCTCTCTTCGAGCGCTTTGCAGAGGATGGACTACTTCTGCCGATCGACCCGCCGGAGGCCGCGAACATTCCCGAAGGGTTTATCTACTTTGACGGAATGGCCTACGAGGTCCGGTTGATATATCAGATCATTATGTACAACACCAATCTGGTGGACAGGGAGATCACGAGCTGGTTCGACCTCGCCGATCCCGCATTCCGCGGCATGGTTGGCTCGGCGAGCCCCTTCGTCTCGGGAGCAACGGTTACCCAGATCGCGAGCGTTGTGCAGGATCAGAATCTCGGCTGGGAACTGTATGAGCAGCTGGCGGCCAACGATGCGGTCATAAGCGGTGGGAATGGCGGAATTGCGCAGGGCATCGCACTCGGCGAGTACGCAATTGGTCTTACCATCGACTTCATGGCTCGGACGCAGCAGGAACAGGGCTCTCCGGTGAACTATATTTTCCAGGAAGAAGGCGCGGTATATGTGCCGACACCGGCTGGTGTCATGGCATCGACGTCTAATCCTGAGCTCTCCACGGCGTTTGTTGACTTTCTCATGAGCGTCCCGGGACAGGAAGTGCTCATGGCCAACGGCTACATGCCCGTGAATGTGAACATGCCGCTGCCAGAGGGGGTTCCATCTCCGGCGGACATTCCCGTTCTGTCAACCGACTGGGATTTCCTTGCAGAGAACCGGCAGATGCTGCTCGACCGTTTCGCAGAGATCTTCGGTATTGACTGAGTTCTGACGCACAGCTGAATCTACATCCGGACGGGCGTATGCATGGCGCATATGCCCGTCCTGTTTCCGGGAGGATCTTTCCATGAAGCATGCACACGGTAAGGCCTGGGTGTCGGCTGCTCTCGTATACGGCGCCCTGGGTGTCCTGTTTCTGTACCCCATGGCGCGTCTGGTGTTTGCAGCGGTCACTCGAGACGGTTCGCTTACCACGGCAAACTTCGTAGAAGTGTTCGCAAATCCGTCAAATGTCAGATCTCTCTGGAACAGCCTGTACACCGGAGTTGTCGTAACCATTATTGCGACGTTTCTTGCCCTGATCCTCGCATGGATCGTCGTGCGGACAAACGTGTACGGACGCAGACTGTTCCAGTTCGTTCTGGTAATTCCGTTTTTTATTCCGCCGTTTATTATGGCGTTTGCGTGGACTCGTCTGCTTGGACGGGCCGGCTTCATGAACGTCTTTCTGCAACAGGTGTTCTCCCTTCCGCAGCCGCCGATACGTATCTTCGGCTTTGTCGGAGTTGTACTGGTTTCGGTGATCTACACGTATCCATACGCCTTCATTGTGATTAGCAAAGCCATGGAAAACATGGGTGCACATCTCGAAGAGGCAGCGCAGATTTCGGGGGCGTCCCGGTTTCAGGTCGTGAAAGACATTGTCCTGCCCGTGCTCTTACCAGCAGTCGGGTCGGCGGCGGTCATTGTGTTTGTAACCACCGTTTCCATGTTCGGCATCCCCGCGATAATGGGAACGCCCGG
>SKKC01000382.1 GCA_007121695.1 Spirochaetales bacterium
CTGAGGACGTGATGCCGCCAAGTATCGCCGACACGAACGCGAAAATACACCTGCAGCGGGGTCGGGAGTCCTGACCCCGCTGTAAGTCAGTGGTACCATACCACTATATAGCTGTGTGGGAGGATGGTAATGGTGAACCGGATCGCTTCTGTGCTGGTGTGTTGCGTGTTTCTCCTGCTCCCAGGGGTTCTTGCGGCCGAAGATGGAGACGACCATCCCCTTGTGTCTCGCTATCCCGGTTCGACGCTGAGCTACTCGCACGCACGCGAGTACGACGAGTATCTGGTACCGCTGGCGCCGCTTGAGCGTGGTGAGCTTGGCGAGGTCATTAACCTCGAAGGAGCGGTCACGTATCTGCAGTATCGCGTACCTGACCGCTCGCCGCTTGAGGTCTATCGTAACTATGAATCGGCGCTGGTGCAGGCGGGGTTTGAGATTCTCTTCGAACATAGTGGAAGCACATTTCCGCAGACACACCGGTGGGTCGCGGCCGTATTCGACCCCCACGGAATCGGATGGAAGAGCACTTCGGGGGGGTCGGCAATGGGCGGCAACAGCTTCCGCTATCTCGCGGCTCACCGCAGCGACGGGGCAGGCGATGCGTATGTCGTTGTGTATGTCACGCCTCGCCGAGGGAGCGACGACTCGCTCCTGCAGCTCGACATCATAGAAATGACGCCCATGGACGCGGATATGATCACCGTGACAGCGGATCACATCGCGGGTGAGATTGCACGGCTCGGTTTCGTCCCTATCTACGATGTGTTTTTCGCACCAGACTCCGACGATGTCCTCGGGCGTTCGGCTTCGGCTCTCAGCGAAATTGCAACCTTTCTGAATGAGAACCCCGAGATGCGTTTCTACGCGGTGGGCCATACCACAAATATCGGAGACCACGACTATCTCATGGACTTGTCCCGACGCAGGGCGCAGGCGATGGTGCAGGTACTCATTGACGAGTACGGAGTAGCCGAGGATACGCTTGTTCCCGCAGGAGTCGGCCCGCTGTCGCCGGTCGCATCGAATGAAACTGTGGTCGGGCAGGGGTTGAACCGGCGCGTGGAACTCGTACTGCGCTGAGCAGGCGTTCCGCGGAGCTGTTACCTCCTGTCGCGGCTAATTGTAGCTCTGACGGGGTTGAACCACGCGTGCGGGCTCCAGGCCACCGCCAATGTGCTAGAATTATCGGAAATACCACTCCCCACGCCGTCCACTCGGGTTTACAGCTCAAACTGGCGCCTCCACAATGCTTCTGTTGATCGTCTGCTACCAGGCAAAATTTGTAGCAGGACGTAGGGGGTATTTTATGAGAGTTATCATGAACAAGCAGCTGAGATTGTTTCTCATGGTCGTAGCAACTGCATTGATACTTGGAGGGCTCATCGCCTGTAATGGCAGCACCGACAATGGGCAGAACTCCGCACAATGGCCGGTCTGGGATCTCCGGGACGGCGATTATCGTGGTCACTTTGATGACCGTGAGCATAATGTCAGTGTACAGATTACTATTGAGAACGAGGAGATTGTGGGAGTTGCTTTGAGGTGGGCGTATTATCGTGGAGTCGATTACCGGTCCGCCGACGAAGATCCGTATGCGGGCATCTACGATCAGCATGTGGAATCCCTTGAATACCTTCTCGGTGCCACCGGCGTCGATGAAATCGTAGAGCGGACCGTCCATATGGAGGGAACTCCCTCCGGCCCAGCGCTCGAGGCAATACAGACACAAGATGTCGATGGCTTCTCAGCGGCCACGATCCGGTCCGGGAAGATCGCTTCGGCGGTACGGGACGCGTTCAACCGCGGTCGGTATCGCGAATAGATCTACAAGCACTCCATTGTAGTGGCCGTGGGCGGTACGCAGATTACGCTGTGCCCGCGGCCATTCCGCTTTCTGTTGCATCTTCTCATTACGCAGACATGATTCGATCAGGGATCGTTCGTACGGGAATATAGGGATGGTGTCATTGGCACTGTTGATGCTACAATAGCATCATGAAGCCCGCGCAACCAAATCAGAGCATTATCACGGGTGTCACCGTGTTACAGGAAGTAGTGACGGCAAACGTTCCTCTCGGCAGTCGCGAGCTTGCGAGACGTCTTGGTCTGGAACACAGCCGGGTGAATCGCGTTCTCGGAACCCTCGTGCATATCGGGATGCTGCGGCAGGACGAGTCCCGGAAGTACTCAGCCGGGCCTGGCATTCACGCGCTGTCGGCTCAGAGTCTGCACGCTTCCGGTCTTATTCCGGCAAGCCTTCGCCCCCTGGGCGAGCTGCAGAAGCTCGGGGCCACCGTTGCGCTCGGCATAGTGTGGCGGGAGTCCGTTGTCTATCTCCTGCACGCCGATCCGGGAATGGACCTGGCCTCGACGGCAGGGGCTCACCATACATTTCCCGTACAGGAGTCGGTAATCGGAGCCGCGCTTGGCACCTCAGAACCGGTTGTCAGGTGGGACCGTGCAGATACCGGCGAGGTTGCATGGGCAGCCGCGATCGGGACTCCCCGCATTGCCGCGATCGCCGCAGTCTTTCCCCGGGACAGCGTACATGGACGGAACGACACGGCCATGGGCAATACCATCGCCGAGTCGGCGAAACAGATAGAGCAGAACCTAATCTCGGCAACACAGGCCGCGCGTCAGCGCTCGTGACAGACGTCGAGGGTGTGCGGCTGCCCCCCGCAGGCATGCGCTCGAGGCGGTGCACAAAGCGGTGTTTCTGGATATTGATCTTGCTATTACCTCCTACCAGGCGCTTCGCGACGATCTGATGCTTCAGATGGCCCGGAAAATCGTGGGCGTCAGCCGCAATCTGAGCACCGACACTTCAAATCAGGCGGCGGCAGTCGAAGAACTCAGTGCTCGCATGAAAGACATGGTAAGCGCCATGATCAGTAACAATACTCATGCCGAAGAGACTCGAACGCTTGCTAATGAAAACACGACACAGGCACATCAGGGTCTGACTGCGGTGCAGTCGACCGTGGAAGCCATGCGCCGCATTGCCGAAAAAGTCGAGGTCATTGAAGGAATCGCGCGCAATACGAACATCCTTTCGCTGAATGCCTCTATCGAGGCCGCGAGATCCGGAGAGGCGGGAAAGGGGTTCGCGGTGGTGGCGACTGAAGTAGGACGTCTTGCGGAGAATACCCGGGTCGCTGCCCGCGATATTTCCGAGCTCGCTCGCCAGAGCACCCATGCGGCGGAGCAGGCCGGGGCGCTTATCGACGAAATCGTAGCCAGTATCGAACGAACGGCCGAACTCGTACAGAAGATTGCGAGCGACAGTCAGGAGCAGCGTGAAGGCGGTGAAGACATAGATCGTGCGCTTGCCGAGCTCGACGCAACCGTACAGAACACAGCCCGTATTGCAGAAAATCTCTCCTCACTCGCAGACGACATGGCCGCGCGGAAGTGGGACGATACAGACGAGGAGGAATCGTCAGATCACCCGAGAGCGCTGCCGCCGGGACACTGAACTTCCTCAGGAGACAGACTGAGCCTGAAACCGCGTCGCTGGCGCAGTCCGCGACAGCACGTCGCCAAGCGCGTAGCGACCCGAGGCAATGACCGCGGGTATTCCCGCCTCGGTCAGCATTCGCGCCGCGGCGACCTTCGATCGCATGCCGCCGAGGCCGAGCGCGTTGCCGGTATTCCCGGCCATTGCTTCGATATCCGGCGTGACCCGTGCGACCTCGTCAATGAGGCGTACCGAGTTATCCTGCTTCGGGTCCGATGCATACAGCCCGTCGACATCGGTCAGCAGGACCGCGAGGTCGACCTTCACGTTCACCGCAACGAGCGCGGCGAGAATGTCGTTGTCCGAGAAGCTTTTCTGATACTCGAACTCTTCCTTGTCGACCATGTCGTTCTCGTTCACGATGGGTATAATGCCCCGGTGCATGTACGCATTCATGATCTGCGTAATCGTGGCACGTTCGGTGTCAGAGGCGAAATTGTGATGTGTAAGCAGGATCTGCGCGACCGATCTGCCCCACTCGCGAAAGAGGTCCTTGTAATAGGTCATGAGCCTGACCTGGCCTATCCCGGACAACAGCTGCAGCTCCTGCACCTCGTTCGGTCTGACTTTCAGTCCCTGCAGCTCCATGCCTGCCGCGACTGCGCCCGAGCTCACGATAATAAAGTCGTGCCCGTTCTCGGCGAGTTCCGCCATTTCCCAGATCTTTCCCGCGAGCCACGGAAAGCGCACCCTGGGTCCATCGCTTATCAGGGCGCTGCCGATCTTTACGAGTACTCTCATGAGCCTGACTGCTCCTTCAGGGTGCGGTGGGTGAACTGCTTTCGACCCTCGGCGTAGTCGTCGACGATGTGGCCGTCTCCGCAGACGCGGTACTGCGTCGTAGTCAGACCCTCAAGCCCGACTGGCCCCCGTGCGTGTACCTTGCCGGTTGATATTCCGACCTCGGCGCCGAGCCCGTAGCGGAAGCCGTCGGCAAAACGGGTGGACGCGTTCCACAGCACCGAGCTCGAGTCGACCTCCCGCATGAAGCGTGCGGCCGTCGCCTCAGACGCCGTCACGATCGCGTCGGTATGGTGTGAGCCGTAGCGGTTTATATGCGCGACAGCCTCTTCAAGCGAATCGACCACGCGGATCGACAGCACCAGATCGTTGTATTCGGTCTGCCAGTCGGCCTCGGTCGCCGTCTGCACCGGAACAATCGCTCTGGTCCGCTCGCACCCGCGAAGCTCTACCCCCGCGAGCGCGTCGACGATCGCGGGCAGCATGGAACTCGCGTCCGCGTGCACCAGCAGCGTCTCGACCGCGTTACACACCGCCGGGTACTGCGTCTTCGAATCGCGCACGAGGGCAGCTGCCATTGCCGCGTCGGCGTCGGGATGAATGTACACGTGGCAGATTCCGTCGGCGTGGCCGAGGACCGGTATGCGCGTGTGCTCCTGTATGTAACGCACGAGTTCGTTCGACCCGCGGGGGATCATAAGATCAATATCGTGGTCGAGTTCGAGCATCGCCGAAATATCTTCCCGCGTCTCAACGAGCTGCAGAGCCCCGGAGAGCGACGCATCCACGGCCGTTACGGCTTCCACGAACAGCCCGTGCAGAACCCGGTTTGACTCTCGCGCCTCGCTTCCGCCCTTCAGAATGACGGCGTTCCCGCTCTTGATTCCAAGCGACGCGATCTGCACCAGCGCGTCCGGCCGTGACTCGAAAATGACCCCGATCACACCTATAGGCACCCGAACCCGCGAGAGCACGAGCCCCGCGTCGAGCTCCCGGCGGACCTCTTCGGTGCCGAGGGGGTCGGGAAGGTCCGCAACGCTCTCGAGGCTTTCGATCATGACCCCGAGTTTGCGTTCCGACAGGACAAGCCGCTTGTACAGCGACTGTCCGAGCCCGGCGTCGCGCGCCCGTTCGGCATCGGTCTCGTTCGCTGCGAGTATCTCTGCCTGGCGTTCGGCGAGCAGGCGCGCCATTGCGAGAATGCAGGCGTTTCGCGTTTCCTCGCTCGCAACTGCCATGCGGTACGCCGCCTGCCTGGCGTCCTTGACCTGGTCCCGTATACTCATGCCCCAAGCTCCCTGCTGCGCGCTATGGTCGTGTCGACTGTCTGTTGAATAATCGATGTATAGGATGATGACTCCAGCACCGCCCGCCCCGCGACCGTGGTGCCGTTCGGGGAGCTTACCATCTGTACGAGTTCCTCGGGCGTCAGTCCCTTCTCCGCGAGCAGTCGTGCCGTTCCCGAAAAGGTCGCGAGCACCAGCGCGGAGGCGTCCGCTTCGGTGAGTCCGTTCGCGACGCCCGCCTTTGTAAATGCTTCGATAAACCGTGCGACGAAGGCGGGGCCCGATCCGGATATTCCGGTAACCACGTCGAGCAGCTCTTCGCTCACTTCTATGGCCACGCCCGCGCTCGAAAGCAGATGCCCGATACGCTGCATGTCCTCGGGTGTTGCACGGCTACCCGCTGCGTATCCGGCAGCCATTTCCCCGACGAGCCCTGGTGTGTTCGGCATGACGCGTATGACCCGCGCCTTCGTGAGGACCGCCTCGATGGTACTGATTCGCGTTCCCGCGGCGATTGAAACGACAAGTCCCGCCGCCTCCGCGACCTCCGGAAGCACCGCGGGGAGGATCTGTGGCTTTACCGCGAGAAAGAGAACGTCCGAGCGCGCTGCGACCTCGGTGTTGGAGGCGGCAGACTCCGTGCGTTCGGGCCCTGTCGCCGCGGCGAGCCGCGCGATCTGCTCACTGTTCAGGTCGGAGGCGATAAAGCGAAGGTCAGGGTCTGCGGATGCGAAGGCTCCCGCGAGAGCCTGCGCCATGTTCCCCGCACCGATAAATCCTGTAGTCATAGTGCAGATTCTTGCGGCAGGCGGGGCAGGGTGTCAACTCGGGTTTCGTTCGAGCCACGCCTGCAGGAACTCGCGGATCATCCGGCGCTGTTCGTCTGCAAACGCAAGCGGATCTGCGCTCCCGAGATAGCCGATCCACTGCATGACCGGCCGGTACATATAGAGGGTGCTGAACTGGGCGTGGGTAATGCCCGCTATTTGCCTGAGTTCGACGGGGACGGAGGCACCGGTCGCGGAGGTGCCGTCCGTGCCGAGCCTGGCCGCTCGCTCTACGAAGGGCACGAGGTAGCCGTCGTTCGTACCTCCTTCCCACTGCTCGCTTCGCAGAAACAGACTCGGTACACGATAACTGTCGCGTTCCAGCCGCTCGCGTCCCAGTGGCTCTACCCAGGCGTCAAGCCCCACAAGCGCTCGCGCTTCGACTGCGCCCTCACCGAGCACCATATCTACCATGGCGCCACCGCCGGTTGAATGCCCGACGAGGCCGATTCGGTCAAAATCGACTCGCGCCGCGATGCTCGCAAGTCCATCGTCGGCTGGTGTGGAGCCGTAGCCACCCGACAGATGCGAGAGCAGAAACCGGTTGTCCGCAGAGAAGGTCCGTACCAGCCGATTCGCGTAGTCGAGGAAGTCGGGGGTCTCCGCGCGCAACGGAAGGATTCGCGAACTCGCCTGAATAACCGTCCCGTCGTCGAAGCGCACCGCCGCTGCACCGTAGGTGTGCTCGGCCGCGACGACGACAAAGCCGTGGCTCGCGAGATCTTCTGCAACGTCCGTGTGCAGCCCGCGGTATCCGGTCCACCCGTGGGACATCAGCACCAGCGGGAAGCCGTTCGAGTCATCATCAACCTGGAGAATCGGAGCACCTTCGTAGCTGCCGGATCGCATGAACACCGTGTGATCCCAGATGAATCGCGGAAAGCCGTTCGCCTCGACAATGGCGCGAATGTGGGCTCGCCCGTCGGGCATCCACGCCTGCCTGCGCCCTGTTCGCTCGGCGGCCGGGTACCAGATCTGCGCGCGTAAACGGCGCGGGCCGGGGTCGTCCGAGAGCGAATAGGATTCCACGCGGGAATGATCTGTCAGGTCAAGGCTGATGGTTCCAACCAGGTGCGGTCCCGTTGGCTCCGGCAGGTGCCGTATCGGCATGGCGACGCCCCAGAGGGCCACCATTGCGAGTACAAGCAGGCCAGCGAAGGCCGCTGCAAACCAGCCAGCGATTCGATAGTGTCGTTTCATAGAGACTCGAAAGCGTATTCGACAGACCGGCGGCGTGCAAGGGGATAGTGCGACGTTGGTTCGGCAGCCCGCTTCCACGCCACTCACAGAACCGCCTACACTGTGCGAATGACAGACGAACACATGGTGACCCTGCTCCCACAGGAACTGCTCGGCGAACTTATCGAAGGATCCCCTTCCGAGGCAGCAACCGAACGGGGTGCTGCGGCCGTGGCAGACGGCCGCTGGTATACTGCACAACAACTAGACGACGGGCTTGTGTATCACATACCGAAGGGTATGCTCGCCGAAGTGGACTATCTGTGGCTCGATCTGTACTTCGAGGGCTCGCATATGGCAAAGCACACCTTTGCGTTGTACCTGCGTCAGGGAACCGACGACCCGGGATTTCACGCGACATACGGAGTTATTCCGTGCTGTTCGGCGCGTTTTCGTCTGCCGCTTGAAGCGACAGCATTGAACAGGCTCTGGCTCGAGAGGGAAGGGGCGCTCATTAAGCCGGCAGCCCGAGGCAGTCGCGTGACGCTTTCCGAGGTCGACAGAGTGGAGATACGCATTAACCGGATCGGCCCAGGAGTCCAACCGCTTCACTGGTGTCAGAGTCCACTCTTCGCAGGGGCAAAGCCTCCGGCAATCGACGCGCCGGTGCTGCCGTTCGGCGTGCTTGTCGACGAGTTTGGCCAGTACGCTCGACTCGAGCGCGCCGGAAAGGTGAGCTCCACCGAACAGCTTCGCGAGCGGCTTCAGGACCAGCATCGCGAAGCACAGGACTTGCACTGGCCTGAAACCTTCGGCACGTGGGGTGGGTTCACGGCTGGCCCTGTACGGGACGCGAGCGGTTTCTTTCGGCTGGAACGGGACGAGAACCGCTTCTGGTTTGTGGACCCCGAGGGGTTACCGTTCTGGTCGATCGGCATGTGTACCGTCCGCTTGGGCTCAACGTCTTCTCCACTGCATCGTCTCGAGTCCGCTTACGCGTGGCTTCCCGGGCACACCGATTTTGCCGAGGCGTACTCGCCTGATCCGCAGAGCGAAGCAGGCGATGTGATCGAGTTTCTGATCGTGAATCTCAAGCGCGTGTTCGGTGAAAACTGGAAGAGCGCGTGGGAGACTACTGTCTTCGGTTTGCTGCGCTACTGGGGTATCAACACCGTGGCGAACGGGTCGGAGTGGCAGACTGCCCGGCGTTTCGGCATTCCGTTCACGCGTATGCTTGACCTCTCCTGGGCGACTACTCCACTCGTTTTTCGGGATTTTCCCGATGTCTATGATCCGCGATTCGAAACTGATGTACAGACAATCGCGCAACAGCTCGAGGAAACTGCAGAGGAGCCCGCGCTTCTCGGATACTTCCTCGAAAACGAGCCGAAGTGGTCCTTCGCCGAACAGTCACCAGCCGAAGGAATGCTCACGACCACCGGGCAGGCGCACTCGCGGGAGGCGCTCGCGCAATGGCTGAGACAGCGTTACGACTCGGACGAGGCCTTGCGCGATGCATGGGGACCGCATGCGAGTTTCGGAGCGGTGAGCTCCGGGTGCTGGACTGCGAGCTTCTGTGACCAGGCACGAGACGATCTGCGGGAGTTCAGCCGGGTCATGGTCGACAGGCTCTATGGGACACTCAGTAGCCGGTGCCGGGATATCGACCCGAATCATCTGAACCTTGGTGCGCGCTTTCCGGGAATACCGGCTGCGCTGGTTCTCGAAGGAATGCGCCACGTCGATGTTCTGAGCATCAACCTTTATAAACGCGATCTGGGTGCTTCGCCCCTGTCAGATGAGTTGCGCGAGCTGAGCGAATCGGTAGGCAAGCCACTCATTATCGGAGAGTTTCACTTCGGCGGACTCGACGGCGGAGTGCCTGGTATTGCCAACCAGAACGTGCGCACCCAGTCAGATCGTGCGGCAGCGTTTCAGGTGTACCAGGAGTCTGCTGCTGCACTCCCGTTTTGCGTCGGTGCCCATTACCACAAACTCCAGGACAATCCTCCACTCGGACGACCCGACGGAGAAAACTACAACGTGGGATTTCACGACGTAACCCTGTTTCCGCACGAGCCACTTGGCTCCGTCGCCCGAGACGTCCACGCGAAGCTCTACGATATCGCATCCGGGCTCAGGGAGCCTGCTGCCGAGCCGCCTGAGTATCTTGGTATCTGACAAGTGGCTATCGGGACGTGTCGGGGTGTACCCCTGGGCGGCCTCAATCTTCCGATTCGTACAGATCCTGAAGCGTACGCGACAGGATGGCCGGCTGCAAGGGTTTGGTCAGGACGTCGTTCATGCCTGCGTCAAGACAACGCTCGCGTTCCTCGGCCATGACCCCGGCGGTCAGGGCTACGATTGGAACGCTGGCAGCGGTCGTATCGGGCAACGCGCGGATCTCGCGGGTGGCGTCAATGCCGTCGAGCTCCGGCATCTGCACGTCCATGAGGATCAGGTCGAACTGATGCTCGCGCAGTGCATCGACTGCGAGGCGGCCGTTCTCCACCATGTGTACCCGTGCTCCCGGGGCAATGTGCGTTACCATGGCCCTGGCGAGTATCTGGTTAATCTTCACGTCTTCGGCGACGAGGATGCGGGGCCGCCATGCATCGTCGAAGACACGTGGGCTCGCGTCTTCGGCAACCGGATCGACTGTATGCAGGGGTACGGTGCGACAGTTTGCCTGTATTGCGAACCAGAAGGTCGATCCTCTCCCGTACTCGCTTTCGACCTGAATCTGCCCACCCATTTTCCCCGCGAGCAGATTCGAGATAATGAGCCCCAGACCCGTACCGCCGAATTTCCGGGTTGTTGAGCTGTCTGCCTGAGAGAACGCCTTGAACAGTTTTTTCTGCTGTTCCGCACGTATCCCGATACCGGTGTCGTGCACGAGAATGGTCAGTTCCCCACGTTCATTATTCTCGGTCAGCGAGAGTACCTCGAGGGTGACCGAGCCGTCCTGTGTAAACTTGATCGCGTTGCTGAGCAGGTTCAGGACAATCTGCTTGAATCTCACCGGGTCGAGATCCCAGTATCGCGGCAGCGACTGCGGTGTTTTCAGGTCGAGTTCGAGTTGTTTCCGGTCTGCCTGAAACCGCACGATTCCCATGACCTGGTCGAGCAGCTCCGGCAGGTCGGTTTCCACGATCTCGAGATCGAGTTTCCCCGCTTCTATCTTGGAAAAATCAAGAACGTCGTCTATGACCTCGAGCAGCGATTGCCCCGAACTGTGAATGCTCTGCAGGTACTGATCCTGATACGCGCTCAGCGGAGTCTTCCGAAGCAGTTCCGAGAACCCGATGATCGCGTTCAGAGGTGTGCGAATCTCGTGGCTCATGTTCGCCAGAAACTCCGACTTTGCCCTGTTCGCGCGCTCCGCTTCCTCGCGCGCGGCAAACGCCAGGTTCTCCATTTCCTTGCGATCCGTAATATCGAGCATGAAGCCGTCGAGATAGTCGATGTCACCGGCGATACCGACCGCGGCGCGCCCCTTCTCGTAGACCCAGCGCACGCCTCCGTCCCTGTGCAAAATGCGGTATTCGATTTCCCATGCCGCGTCGGCAGAGACGGCGGCTCGTATGGCGTCACCCACCGTCTCGCGATCGTCGGGGTGTATGACGTCCAGAAAGCTGACCTCATGGTTGTGCGTGAAGGCGGCCGAAGGATAACCGGTCAGGGAGTCGGTGTCGTCCGAGAGATAAAGCATGGTCCACTGATCGTCGTAGCGACAGCGAAAGGCGATGCCGGGAATATTGGCCAGAAGCGAGCGGAACTGGTCCCGGCTGTGTTTGAGATCCAGTTCCGTGTATACCTGTTCGGTTACGTCGCGCGCGCCTGCGTATACAAGCGCGTCGACCCGACGGGCACGCCATTC
>SKKC01000351.1 GCA_007121695.1 Spirochaetales bacterium
CGCGTGTATCCCTTAAACCACTCGGTATCAGTTCCCGAAGTATTCACGTATCCCTCAAGACCGAACACAACCGACGCAGAGGCAAAGAAACCGGTGTCCGGTTCGTGATATTGGGTGTGCGGGTTCAGGAGTTCGCGAACTCGATCAAGCGCGTTTTGCCCCGCAGAGCTGAGCATATCAGGCACAACGGGCGCAAGCAGTCTGTCGATCTCGCCGGCAGTCAGACTGCCGGACGCCCAGGGGACCGTCAGTCCTGCATCGAGGCGAACTGCCCGCAACAAATCGTACACTTCGTGCCCGGGAGAAAAGTATCGTGCGGTTGACGAAACAGCCGAAAGAGTCGCGCTACCGGTCAATGTCAAGGCTACAGCGAACAGCGCAGCCAGGAAGAATCGAAATGCTCTACTCCGCCAGATCCGCGATGTACCCCTCGAGTTTCCCGACCTTGTCGGCGAGCTCGGCCCGCTTCGCGCGCTCGTGAGCCACGACCTCGTCCCCGGCCTTCGAGAGGAAGCCTTCGTTCGCGAGCTTCCGGTCGCTCGCAGACAGCTGTGAGCGGGTTTTTTCCAGAGTCTTCGTGAGTTTGGCAACTTCCTTCTGTACGTCAATGGCATCACGTACCGAAGCATATACCTCAAATCCGGTTCCGACCAGCGTTACAGCACCGGCAGCGTCGACCGCCCCGGTGTGAATCTCAAGAGATTCCGACCCGACGAGACTTTCGATCAGGTCGGCATGCTCCTGCAAAAAGCCTTCGCGAGTGGTTCCTGCATCAATCCGGACCCGAAGCGGAATCTTCCGTCCCGGAGGAATCGTAAACTCGCTTCGGAGCGTTCGAACGAGACGAACGAGTTCCTGAAGTACCGTTATATCGGCCACGACTGCCGGGGCAACCCGGTCTTCCCGATACTGCGGATAGGAGGCAACGATAAGTGCTTCGGAGGTCCGTACATCTACACCAGCCTCGGACGGGAGCGTACCGTAGAGCTCTTCGGTCAGAAAACTCATGAAGGGATGCAGGAGCCGAAGGCTTTCCTCGAGCACGTACAGAAGCTGGCTCACCGCACGGTTTCGCTCTGCCGCATTGTCCTGATAGAGGCTCAGCTTGGTCGCTTCTATGTACCAGTCGCAGAAGTCGTTCCAGAAATACTCGTACACCGCGGTGGATGCGTCGTTGAAACGATACTGAGTCATCGCATCGTCCACGCGGCGTGTGGCTTCGTTCAGCCGGTGATAGATCCACTGGTCAATGGGTTTGTGCGTGACCTGGTCGCGGGGAAGTAGCGAACAGCCCCCTATGTTCATGAGAATATAACGGGTAGCGTTCCAGATCTTGTTTGCGAATCTGCTGCCGAATGCAAAGTCGCTTTCGTCGAGAAGAATGTCCTGGCCCTGGGCCGCCAGATAGGCGATAGAAAACTTGTGAGCGTCAGCACCGTAGCGATCGACAATGTCCAGCGGGTCTATGCCGTTTCCGAGACTCTTGGACATTTTCCGTCCCTGTTTGTCGCGGATAACGCCGTGCAGGTACACGTCGTGGAACGGAACTTCATCCATGAACTCCATGCCCGCCATGATCATGCGAGCCACCCAGAAAAATATGATATCATACCCGGTCACGAGACTGGTAGTCGGATAATAGCGCGAGAGGTCGTCGGTTTTATCCGGCCAGCCGAGCGTGGAGAAGGGCCACAGCCAGCTCGAGAACCAGGTATCGAGGACATCCGGGTCCTGTTTCGGCTGCGAACCGTCGGGGCAGCCCTGTACGTCCTCGCGACTGACGATCATGCTGCCGTCGTCGCAGTACCAGACCGGGATACGGTGTCCCCACCAGAGCTGCCGCGAAATACACCAGTCTCGAATGTTGGTAAGCCAGTTCTTGTACGTATTCTCCCATTTTTTCGGAAAGAACCGCACCCGGCCGTCTTCCCAGGCTTTCAGGGCTTTTTCGGCAAGCGGTTTCATACGAACGAACCACTGCTCGCTCAGATAGGGTTCGATCACGTCGCCATGGCGATAATTGTGTCCGACCTGGTGCACGTGCGGTTCCTGCCCGACGAGGAACCCGCCTGCTTCGAGGTCTTTCACTACCTGCGCGCGCGCATCCCTGACCGTCATGCCGCGGTACGGGTCCGGAACGTTCTCGTTCAGAAGGCCGTTCGGGTGCAGAATATTGATTTCCTCGAGCGAGTGACGCTTGCCCATTTCGTAGTCATTGAAGTCGTGCGCAGGAGTGATTTTGACCGCACCAGTACCGAACTCCCGGTCTACGTAGTCGTCGGCAATAATCGGTATCACTCGATCAGTCAGCGGCAGTTTCACGGACTTACCGATCATTCCCGCATAGCGCTCGTCTTCAGGGTGCACCGCAACGGCGGTATCGCCAAGCATTGTTTCGGGGCGGGTTGTTGCCACCTGCACCGAGCCGGAACCGTCTGCGAGCGGATAGCGTATGTGTGTGAGCGTTCCCTGCACCTGCCGGTATTCGACTTCGTCGTCGCTCAGCGCCGTCTGGCCGACACAGCTCCAGTTCACGAGGTAGGTACCGCGATAGATAAGGCCGCGTTCGTAGAGTGTCACGAACACTTCGCGCACCGCCCTGTTCAGGCCCTCGTCGAGAGTGAATCGCTCGCGGGACCAGTCGCAGCTCGCGCCTATGGACTTCAGCTGCCGGGTAATTACTTCGTGGTGTTCGCGTTTGACCTGCCAGGTGCGTTCCACAAAGGCCTCGCGACCTATGGTCTCGCGATCGCTTCCCTCGTCGCGAAGCTGTTTTTCGACCACGTTCTGCGTTGCAATACCTGCGTGATCGGTCCCCGGCACCCAGAGCGTCGGTCTGCCCTGCATCCGGTAGTAGCGGATCAGTACATCCTGCAGACTGTTATTCAGCCCGTGCCCCATGTGCAGCACGCCAGTGACATTCGGCGGTGGTATTACGATGACAAAGGGTTGTACGTCCGGCGCTGCGGTAGCGGCGGCACGATCCGGACTGAAATACCCTGACGTATCCCAATGCTCGTAGATACGTGACTCAAAGTCCTTGGGATTATACGCCTTTGCCAACTC
>SKKC01000276.1 GCA_007121695.1 Spirochaetales bacterium
TCCGCCCCCAGGTCGTCCCGCTCGATACTGCGTTCACGCCGCTGTGAGAGGCCCGACGTCGAGAGCGAGGCTATTTCTGACGCTGGTTCTACGCTAATGGAGACCGTGTCAAACTCCCCGCCCCCTTCGACAGACGGAAACTCGAGCGAAACTTCAAGGCTGCCGGACGTACCAAGCGTAGCGCCGGATTCTGCCATGCGTATCGTGACTGACTCGTCGGGCGACGCGTCGGGAAGAAAGAGAGAACCCGCTTCGCAGGCAAGAAGACCTGTCAGCAGGCTGCAGACGAACAGCGTGCGAGTACGCAATAAAACGTGTGATATCCGCCGATAAAACCCGGGCATTACAGGCAAGTATACCACATGGGAGATGTAAACAGCGACACGCCGCGTGCGACAACAGGTAATTTTTCGCGAAATCTATCCGAACAGAAGCATAAAAAGTCCATATCCAGCAATAACAGTGAGTATCAGGATTGCGAGCACAGGAAGCACAATTCTCGCCGCGACAGCGAGCAGAAGCAGTATCTCACGTGCCCGTATATGGTCGTCCCTCATGCGGATGCCACGTCGTCCGGAGGGTGCACCAGGTGGCAGGCAACCTGCCGGCCATCGCTGGTCTTTCTCAGCGCGGGAACAACCGTCTTGCACACGGGCATCGCGTGCGGGCACCGCGTGTGGAAGGGGCATCCCGACGGTGGATTTGCAGGACTCGGCACATCGCCTTTCAGAATAATGCGCTGTTTCTTCTCGGTCGGATCGTTCACCGGAATTGCTGACAACAGCGCCTGGCTGTAGGGGTGCAGCGGCTCCCGGTAGAACGTCGTCTTGTCTGCCACTTCGACCAGTTTACCGAGGTACATGACGCCAACCCTGTCTGCCATGTGTTTCACGACACTCAGGTCGTGGCTAATGAACAGATAGGTCAGCGCGAACTCGTCCTGCAGGTCTTCGAGCAGGTTAATGACCTGACTCTGTATACTGACGTCGAGTGCAGAAATCGGCTCGTCGGCGACTATGAACTTCGGATCGAGGGCAAGCGCGCGGGCAATAACAACACGCTGACGCTGCCCGCCGGAGAACTCGTGCGGATAGCGTATCGCGTGATATCGCTCGAGACCGCAGCGGATCAGCACCTCTTCGGCGCGATCCTGCGCCTCGTGGCCATGGGCTATCCCGTGCACATTCAGTATTTCGCGTATCGCCGTTCCCACCCGCATGCGCGGGTTCAGCGCGCTGTATGGGTCCTGGAATACGATCTGCATGTCCTTGCGCAGATTGCGCATGCGTTCACCCGTGGCGCTGAATACGTCTTCGCCCTGAAAGCTGACCTCTCCGCCCGATGCGCCGAGAAGCCGGAGTATCGTGCGGCCGGTCGTGCTTTTTCCACAGCCACTCTCGCCGACCAGCGCAAAGGTCTCACCGGGGAAAATATCAAAGGATACATCGTCGACCGCTTTCACGTGTCCCACCGTGCGACTGAAGACACCCGAGCGAATCGGAAAATGCTTCTTCAGATTTCGCACCGACAGGACCGGTGTTGCATCACTCATACTGACCCTCCATACTCGCCTGAGCGACGGCGGCTGACGGGAGCAGTTGTGCGTCCGCACCAGTTACCGACTCGTGCTTCCAGCACCGCACCGCATGACCGTGCGCCAGTTCCTTCCGGGCAGGCATTTCCCGACTGCACATGTCCATGGCATACGGGCAGCGCGGATGAAACGGGCAGCCTCCCGGCATATCAAGCGGGTTTGGAACATTCCCCGGGATAAACCGCAGTCGACGACTGCTCTGGTCGATGCCGGGTCGAGAGTTTATGAGCCCCTGCGTGTAGGGGTGCTGCGGCTCACGAAAGAGCGTTTTTACATCGGCCTGTTCGACGACCTTTCCGGAATACATGACCACCACCTTGTCGGCCATTTCGGCGATGACCCCGAGGTCGTGTGTAATGAACAGTATCGCTGTATTGATGCGGTCCTTCAGTTCCCGCATGAGTTCGAGAATCTGTGCCTGTATCGTAACATCGAGCGCGGTTGTCGGTTCGTCTGCGATCAGGAGTTTCGGGTTGCAGCTGAGCGCCATGGCGATCATGGCACGCTGTCGCATGCCGCCGGAGAAACGGTGGGGATACTCGTCTATGACCTCTTCGGCTCGCGGGATTCCGACGAGCTTCAGCATCTCGACCGCCCGTTCGCGCACAGCTTTTCCTTCAAGCTGCTGATGGAGCCGAATAGCCTCGATCAGCTGATTGCCGATAGTGTATACCGGATTCAGGCTCGTCATAGGCTCCTGGAAGATCATCGCGATATCGTCGCCACGTATTCTTCGGAGCTTCTCGCCGCTTAGCTTGACCAGATCCCGGCCCTCGAAGAGGATCTCGCCGCCCTCGATTTTGGCCGGCGGAGTCGGCAGGAGTCGCAGAATGCTCAGCGACACGGCGGTTTTACCGCAGCCGCTTTCGCCCACGATTCCGACGACTTCACCCGGTTTCACATCGAAGGATACGCCGTCGACGGCGCGGACCCTGCCCCCCTCCGTGTAGTAGCTCATTTCCAGATTTCGTACCTGCAGCAGTTCGCTCATAGTTGCATCTTCGCGATTCAGTTGCCGCGGCTCTTCGGATCGAGTGCGTCGCGCAGACCGTCGCCGAGGAGGTTAAACCCGAGCACCATGAAGAGAATGGCGAGACCCGGGTACGTCGTCAGGTGGTGCGCCGTCCTTATATACGCGCGACCGTCGCTGAGGATCGCACCCCACTCGGGCATCGGCGCCTGCGCCCCGAGGCCGAGAAATCCAAGCCCCGCCGCCCAGAGAATCGAGGTGGCGATCTGAAAGGTGCTCTGGACGATGATGGGCGCGAGGCAGTTCGGCAGAATATGGCGAAATACAATGCTCGCGTCGCCCAGGCCCGCCGCTCGGGCGGCCTCGACATAGCTCTGCTCCTTCGCCGCGAGAACCGACCCGCGTACGAGCCGGGCATAGATCGGCACGCTCGCGATGCCGGTTGCGACCATTACGTTCTGGACACCGACTCCGAGCACGGTCACCACGATGATCGCCA
>SKKC01000244.1 GCA_007121695.1 Spirochaetales bacterium
GCTACAGGACTATCGGGGTGGAGGCGTCGCTTTCGCGCCCCCACATATCCTCCACGGTCACACTGAACACCATTCCTGTCCGCTCGTATTCTTTCGGAACCTGTACAAGCGAGAAGGTGGTGTCGCCTCCGGCAATGTCCTGCGCCTTTCCCCCGCTCCGGTCGTCGGCCCAGACGTGATACGTCAGCAGTGCCGGAGATGCGACGGGGTTCCAGGCCAGTATCGTGCGCTCACGGCCGTTCTCGCCCCGGTACGTTTCGAACCGAAGTCCGTCAGGAGGTGTGGGAGGCGGGCATTCTGTTTCCGAGCCAACAAGGATCAGTTCCACCGAGCCCGGCTCGGTACGGACCGTTAACTCCATACGGCCGTCCTGAGTGTCTTCGGTTCGTGCTTTTCCTGCGCGCAGCTGCAGCGAATCGTCCTGCATTATCCTGAGCAGCTCTGTATCCGGACGCGCAGGTGCCCCTGCGACATTCCAGGTGTCGTACGCGGATGCCCTCGACGGGGCGATGCGGTAGCGCAGGCTGCGATACGGTTCGCTGCGCAGGCCGTCGATGACGACGTTTACGCGAGAACCGGATTTTTCTCGCGTCCTGACATTGGTCCAGTGACACACCAGCAGCGAAATTACGCCAGTATCCGCATCTGTAGCCGCTATCCAGCGAATCGCAGGATTATCTTCAAGATACCCGACACCCATGTCCCGGTTTCCGAGTCGGTTGCAGAGTGCCATCGCGGTCAAGGCTGGTTTTACGACAAGATCGTGACCGTGTTCCGGTTCATCGCCGGGGGTTATTCCCGATCGTCGATCCGCGAAATCGGGTTCGTATCCATGGAACCACCCGGTCGCGACGGTACGCTCTCCCCACCCACCGACGCGGGCGTTCTGCAGGCAGCGCATCATGGGCGCGTCGCCGTTTCGCTGGAGCATGCGCCGTTTGATCTCCATCCCTATAAAATGGGCCGGATACTCGGATGTCGCCCTCCAGGTGTGCACTGTTGTCGAGCCTGCCTGCGGATCTGCTTCATTGTTGAACAGCGGTGTATGTACGAGCGAGGGTACGTTGGATTGGATCCAGTGCAGAATTTTCTGCTCCCGATCGAGCATCGCGTCCGGATTCAGATCCGTATCAACGGACCGGTCTCCCATCGCTTTTTCGTGATAGGAAATAAAATCGATGCGGACACCAGTTTTCCCGGTCATTATGTTCGTGCCGTGTGCACAATGCTCGAGCAGGGCTTTAAAGAGGGGGGTCAGGGTCATCGCGGTTGAGGGGCCACCGAATCGCAGACGGGAACTGACCTGCGCAAGGCCATGAGAACAGGCATCGTAATACGCCAGATACGCGTCGATTCCGGGACGCCGGATAAGCCCCCAGTGCGAGAGCTCCGGTTCGTTCCAGCTCTCGAAGAGCCATTCCTGTACTTCCTGCTCGCCGTAGCGGCCAACAAGGTGAGACGCGAGCTGACGGATAAGCTCGCTCCAGGCGAGTATTTCCTCTGCCTCCGCAAAATCCCTGAACCGGCCGCCCGGGTTTCCCATAAACGCGATTACCGGTCGAAAGCCTCGCAGCACGAGCTCGTCAAGAACGGAATCGAGAGCATCCCAGACGTATCGAATGGCTCCCGCGCTTTCCGCAGATGCAGCCCGGGTCATTGCGAGCAGGCCTCGTCGACGTTCTTCGTCGTTTCCCAGGTTTCGAAGTCTGCTGACGTCGTCGACAACAGGGCGCACGAGATCAAGCGCCCACTGGAGACGAACGAATCGCGGGCCTCCTCCGGGGAGTGCGGCAAGATACGTCAGCGTTTCCTGCATTGCGGGAGACGTGCAGTGAACGGCTGCCCCGGTCCCCGTGCCGGCGAAAAGAACCGGAAGGTCAGTGTCAGGTCTGGTCGGTACGGTAAGGAGTATTTCTTTCATGGTGTGTACGATACTGTAGCGCGTAGATGTCGAATCGACAAGGAAGGCAACGCACAGTATCATTCGATCACGGAGCGCGAAGTGAAAACATTCAGTGCGGAAGATATTGCGGGTCTACAGAAGGTGCCTCGACTGAACCTGATCAACAGTTGTACCGGGTATAAATCCGCGAATCTGATCGGAACGATACACGAGGACGGCACACCAAACGTGGCGGTCTTCAGCAGCGTCACGCACCTTGGCAGCAATCCGCCAATGCTGGGTTTTGTTGTTCGCCCGACGACCGTTCCAAGAGATACCTACGCGAATCTGCGGCGCACAGGGATGTTTACCGTGAATCACATTACGTCTGACATGATCGAAGACGCGCACATGACCTCTGCCAGCTACGAGAACGGAGATTCCGAGTTCGATCACACCAGTTTGACTGCCGTGTTCGAAGATGGCGTGGCGGCGCCGTTTGTCGCCGGAAGTCCCGTGCGGTTGCTGTGTCGATACCGGAACGAGTATCCGATTCAGGAAAACAACACGATTCTCGTCGTAGCCGAGATCGAACGCATCGACTGCCGTCCGGAGCTGTTACATGAGGATCTCTGGATACAGCTCGATCGTGCCGGGGTCGTCTCGGTTACCGGCGTCGACGGCTATGCGCTTCCGCGTATTATCGACCGGTTCAGTTACGCCCGTCCGGGAGAGCCGCTGCACTCACTTCTCGGACATGATTCCGAGGACCACGGATAGGGCTGCGTTGCGAAACTGCGACCAGTCTGATGGGTCCACGTCTATTGCGTGTACCGTTATCTCCAGCTGCGAGGCTATTTCGTGCTCGACCAGGCGGGATACATGCTGCCGGGGGACTACTATGTGCCGGGGTCTCGTTACGTAGTCAAGGATTTCCCGTCGCAGCGGCATGATTGTCGTCACGAGCAGATCTGCGTGCCTGCACCGGTCGGCGAGATCGGCAAACGCGGTCTCGCCATATTCGACGATGTCCGCGCCTTCGAAGGTGTAGCGCGCAGTGCTGGGAGTCTTACTGTCCAGAAACACTACTTGCATGGTTCGTACACCGATCAGGTTTTTTTGCGTGCACGCTTCGCACGATTCCGGTTCTTCCCGGGAGTTGCTGTCTCCGGCTTGCCGTAGCTCGGAATACGCTCTCGCTGCCTGTCAGTGCGAAGAAATACGAAGAGAAGCACCAGACCTGCCGCGATCATCAGCATCGACAGCACCTGCCCCATTGTAAAATCGACGAAAGAGGTAAGCATATGAATGGGTCCGGGGTCTCCGCTGAGCGGGAGGACGAAGCCCAGGTCGGCATCGGGCTGGCGAAAGTACTCGCCGACGAACCTCGCGATTCCGTAGCCGATGACATACGAAGCGGTGACGACGCCGCGACGTTGCGCTCGCGGGGCGACAAGAAACCACAGGATCGCCCACAGGATCACTCCCTCGAGAGCCGCCTGATACAACTGCGATGCATGACGAGGCAGGTTTATCATCATTCCGGGGTCGGTAATCTGTATACCGACTTCCCGCGCGGTTGCTGCCACCCACTCCTCGCTGGCGGGAAACCGGGGCGCGGTCGGAAACACCATGCCGAAGGGCGCGGTGGTGACGCGGCCGAATAATTCCGCATTCAGGAAGTTGCCGATGCGTCCGAAGGTGTATCCCAGCGGTGCTGACACCGTAATTATGTCTGCCCATTCCCGCACATGCCATCCGCGTCGCACGCAGTACAGGACGCCACCAGCGACGGCTCCCAACAGCCCGCCGTGGTAGCTCATTCCTACCAGCCCGACGAATCGTCCGTTGCGAAAGGGCCAGAAAATCAGCCACGGCTGACGCCAGTACATCATGTCGGGCTGATACAGCAGGGCGGACAACAACCGGGCACCGAGGAGCAGTCCGATGATCATCCAGAAGAACATGTTCATGGTGTCGTCGCTGCTGACATCGAGCGACCGTCGTCGGACCTGTATGCGCACAAGAGCGAATGTCATTGCGAATGCAACCAGATACATGAGTCCGTACCATCGGACTGGCAGTCCGGGAATAACTTCAGGCGAAAGCCATGTCGGATATGTCAGATAACTTAACAATGGATAGCACTCCTCTCGGATACGATCAGATATCGGCCAGTATGATGCGTCCTGATTCCGGGTTAAAGGTCACCCGTACGCCCGTCCGCGCTTTTTTCACCTCGTGCCGTCGGCCGTGGCAATCGAAGACGACACCGGGGTAGAGTGTACCAGAGACAGTCACCGACGATTCAACATGCGTCTCGAATTTTTCACGGAGAATAAACAGTTTCACACCGCGCTTCTCGATACCCTTCAGGAGCTGCACCTTCTCCTTCCGCAGCGTCGCGAGCCGCGCTCCCGTGACTTCGGTTGACTTCTGGTCAAGATAAACGATTCGCTCCCGCGCCTTCTGAATTGCCCGTTCGAGTTGTTCGATCTGGTCTTCGACGAGGTAGTCCTGGCCAAAACTGACCAGGGTCGGCGTTCCTTTTTCGGAGCCGAGATGTGCGACCGACAAGCCCCGTCGGACCCTGACAGTTCCGCCTGCAACTCTGGCGGTTCGACCGCTGCACCGCAACTCGTCGTTGCACTTCACGTTGCACTGAACGACACCCGATTCGACGTCGATGCGACCGACAGATAACACGCGGGCGTGTTCGAGAAAACTGCAGCTGAGTGTTCCCGCGGACCGCAGCACCGCTTTGCCGCCACCCTTTACGCCTCCGCCTATGGAAAGCATGCCACCAGAGCTGATCAGTGCGGCTTCGACATTCTTGCCGATTTTCACGTCTGAACCCGCCAGAACGACCAGGCCGCTGCGTACAGACCCCACGATACTGACGACGCCGGGAAAGTTGATTCTGCCGGTTTTCCGGTCCACGTCGCCCGCGATTCGAAGATCGACGAGTACGTGCGCGGTGTCGTCTCGAATCACAAGTTCGCCGTCGCGTGTTGCCAGAAGCGTGACCATCCCGTCGTCTTCACGCGTCTCTACGTTTTCTCCGGCATGAATGATGCGCGGCTGGACGGCGCTGGACGACTGGGGATGCCCGGTTACCGTAGACCCGTCGCGAGTCTCCTGTGGGCTGCGAATGACCCTCGCCAGTGGCTGACCGCGGCGTACACCCCTGCTTGCGTTCTTCTCTATCGAACGGCGTTCCGTTTCCTGCTCGGTCGGCAGTTCCACGAGAAGCTGCGACGACGGTGTTCCCGATTTGACCGCTGGTGTTCCGCATGCAACCAGAATGGACCCGGTATCGCCGGTCCGGTCCGCTTCGAGCGCAGCCGAAATACCCTCGTCCCGAATGCCGGACACGACTCCAGCGTTCTCGAGTGCCGCACGAACGGTTTCGGACGTGAGCGCCTCACCGGTGCCCCGATGTGGGCGCACATGCACGAATGCGGTCATTTCGTCGGCGGCAATGTGCACCGACGCTTCCGCATCCTGGTGAGGCCGCACCCGCAGATAGATCGTATTTTCGTCACGACACTTGTCGAGGAGCCCCGATTCGGTCGCAATTATGAAGTTCTCACGTCGCTCTATATGTCCGAACAGGCGGATTTCCGGTTCAGAACCGCCCTGTCCGGGCAGTTCGTTCCCGAATACGTCTTTCCCGGGTGGGCCCGGCACGGCCGGGGCGATGGTCAGAATGCGTTGCTCCTCGTCGACCAGGGCCATCTGCTCAATGTCGTCGGGCGCGAAGCTGTCGATGCCCGCACCTTCGCCGGCGGTCGCACGGTCAGACTTCAGGCGCTCCCGGATTTTCGTTATGTGGTCGTCGTCGAGGTATCGAAGCGAAAAATCGATCGTTGTATCCGGACCCGTCCCTGGTGCTGTTCCTTCGGCGACGACGTAGTCAACGAGGTCGCGTTCATCGCTCTTGTAGAAGGCGGCAACATCGGCCTGAATCTTCTCTCTATTAACGGATGCAAGCCCCGCGTCCCGTATGGCAGCACCAATGTCTTTCAGGTTCAGCGGTGTTCCGTTTCCGTGCGCTTTTCGTACCGTGAGCAGCGCCTGGAGCCTGTCGTCGGTTATGCGGAGGTCCACGACCGCGTCGCTGTCTTCAGTAATCGAAACGCCCTCGAGCGGGTTCCCGTGGGCCACTGCATCGTCGATCAAGGCTTGTAGCTCTTCGTCGGAACGCAGTTTTTCGTCCGGAAAACCCTGCTCAACCGCTTCACGGCGAATATCAGCGGCAGATGGTTTCTCCTCGGCATCGTCGCCGGGGCGGAATGAAAGGGTGCACCGCAGGCTGTCATCGGACACCGAGACGCTCCAGCTGTGATTATCGTAGGGCACCAGATCCATCCAGTTGTTTCCGATTCGAAGAAATCCTGCGTGCTGTGTATACACGTCGGCACCGCGGCGTATCAGGTAATCGCCAAGGTAGAATCCGGGATCGGCAAGCGGGGCGGGTTGTATGTCCTGGCCCAGCACACTTTTTCCGGGGCTGCCTTCTACCTCGGGCGACACGGTACCAACGCATGTGTCTGCATCGGCATACACGGTCTGAAGCACATGGGTGTCGACGTACACGCGTTCGCGTTCAACCGTCTCTTCCGATACTTCCTGCCATTCTTCCCGTGGTTTCCCGAAGGGAAGTCCCGGCTTTTTTTCGATTTTTCGTCGCTGAGTTCGTGTCGTTCTGGTTTCGCGATACGGTTGTGGCGGGTCGGCCGACTGGAGCATCAGAGACGCCTTTTCGGTCAGCTCTTTGGGCATGTTGACGTCCGCATTCAGGACGAAGCGTGCTGCCTGCGGCGCCTGGGCTTCGGTCCCCCGGGCGATCACGATCTGTGTGAGGCCTTCGTCCTTCGCATTCCGGAGCAGCTCGGGAAGTTCGTCGCGAAGCAGTCCATGCGTAACGCCGGCATCGGCGGCGCTCTGCAGGATTGTATCCGGGGCAGGTACGTTCTCGGGGTCGATGTGCGCGACTGCTTCGAGGCGCGACTCCGAGACGGTGATACGTACGGCCTGGTTTTCGGTTGTTTTTTTATCTGATTCCACGCTTCCCACGCTCATAGTCCGCAGCTGCCCGTGCTGCCAGTCAGACAGTGTATCCCTGTTTCAGCGCACGGACCAGTTTCGTCTTCAGCAGATTGTTCTCTTTTCGCATCTGATTCAGTTCGATTTGCTGCATTTTCACCGTCTCGATGAGATCTCCGGTGCTGAGCGCGCCGGTATGAAGCAGATCTTCGACGTAATCGGTGCGCGCCGCGAAGTCCGACTCGGCTTCCAACGTAGCTTCCTGATAGCTCTCGTCCGCAGGTGCCGTTTCGAACCCGTCCGAAGATTCGGCTTCGGACGAAATAAGTTTATCTGCGATACGAAAAACAGCTTGTGACAGTACAGACTGTGGTTTATAGCGAACAATTGGCAGTCGGGAGCTCAACGCAACGTCCTGCAGATCGTCTCTGTACATGATCCCAAGATGATCGAGCTCCAGTCCCAGATACTGCCGGCATGATCGCCGGAGTTTCCCGGCTTTCTCCGAGTCTTTCGGATCTTCGAGCATGTTCATTACGAGTCGTGGCTGAAATCGGGACAGTTGCGCGACGCACCGGCTGTGCTGTTCCGGGTCGGTTCTGGCAAGTTCGTCGAGCAGGCGGGGAATGTAGGTCCCCTTCAGCCCGGCGCGCTCGTTTCGAAGCGATTCAAGCAGCTGCCCGCCGGCACTCTTACGCGGCATCACGTTCTGAAGGATGCGGAACACCGCGTTTTTCAGGAAGAGGTAGGCGTTGACCGTCGATGTCGGTGTGGGAGTGGTGACAATCAGGCCCTGAGATGTCATGAGAAAGAAATCAAGGGTGTTGAAACTCGTGCCTGCGCCAAGATCAAGTATCATGTAATCGGTATCTGCTTCCTGAAGCCGGCGAATGATCCTTCGTTTCGCGCCAGCCTGCAGGTTCGCGAGGCCGGGTATTTCGCCGTCACCCGGAATAAACGTGAGTCCGTCATATTCGGTAGGTCTGCCGATGTCTGCAAGGGTAAGCGACGAGTCGGAAACAATGCTTCCTATACCCGACGGCGCGTCTCCACCCCACACCAGCGATTCACCGAGCACCAGGTGGAGATTCGAACCGCCGAGGTCGAGATCGACCAGGGTTACGCTACGCTGATTTCGCGTCAGGGCAATGGCGAGGTTTGCGGCAAGGAGCGTTTTCCCGACGCCTCCTTTTCCGCTTGCGACCGGAATAATTCTCATGCGTGCTCCTCTTCCATTTCGTCTGCGGGAGACTGTCGTCCCCAGCCGATTGCGACAAAGGCGGTCAGCACGAGCAGGTCTGTTCCGACGACGCCCGCCAGCACTACAGGCGATACCTGCCCGGCGGCAAAGCCAAGGGCTGAACGAAGTGTCATCGCAAGGGCAAGGATGCCTGCCACGACGGAAATGCATTTCCCGAGCACAATGATCGGCCTGTACGCACGATAGCGATCGGGACCTGCTGCGACCAGTACGAAGGCAGCCGCCAGAACAAGCTGCGGTGACGAAAACCACACGATGACCGCACGACCTGCAGGAATTATGGCACGTTCGGACAGGTAGGCCAGAACGAGGATAAAGCGGACACATTCCCACACAGCAGCGCCTGAAAATAGCAGCGAAACGGGCTTCATACGTACTCGCGAGTGTACGAGCGGGTCTGAGGCCGGTCAAGTCGCCGTATACCCGGATTCCGCATGGGTGGTGGTTTCCAGCCTGCTCTTATACTATATTGTACGCGAGGTTGTGCATGAAGGAAGAACAAACTATGAATCGACGAACCGAACGAGTGATCTGGGCAGGTGTATCGACGGTACTTATCGGCCTGGTTGTAGTAATGCTGTTTGCGCCGACCGTACTCGCCCAGTCCCGTACGGCCGATCGAACCGCCTTGTTCTCCAGTTTCGAGAACGTTTTCAGCTACATTGAACGGAATTTTGTCGAAGAGGTGTCTCCTGAGGTTCTTATACAGGGCGCAATGCGGGGCATGTTCGAGAGCCTGGACGACCGGTATTCGGCATTTCTGCCGCCCCGCGAAATGGAGAGCCTGGGAGATGTGACCACAGGCGCGTTCGGCGGTGTCGGCATGTATATTTCCAGGACCGACGACGACGAAGACGGGTTTGTTGAAGTGGTCGAGCCGATTCCCGGCACCCCTGCCTTCCGCGCCGGCGTCCGCATTGGCGACGAAATATACCAGATCGACGGAGAAAGCGCGCAGGGCTTTTCCACCGAAGAGGTTGCGAACCGACTTCGGGGGCCTGAGGGAACGACGGTGGAGCTTGTTGTCCGTCGGGCAGGAAACCGGTTCGAGACATACGAGTTGACCCGGGCACGGGTCGAAGTGCCTACGGTACGAGCTGAAATGATGCCCGACCGTATCGGCTACATGCGCGTACAAAGCTTTACCCCGTTTACCGTGCCGCGCATGCGCGACGCTCTCCAGGACTTTATCTCCGACGGTGCCGAGGGCCTTGTACTCGATCTGCGCGGAAATTCTGGTGGACTGCTTCGGGCAGCGGTTGACGCGGCCGACCTGTTTATCAGCGACGGGATCATTGTCGGGACGACGAGTCGCATACCCCGGGAAAGCACTGAGTTCCGTGCGCGAAGCGCGACAACACTGCTCGGACGCGATGTACCCATGGTTGTCCTCATCGACGGTGCCTCTGCCTCAGGTGCGGAAATACTGGCCGGAGCCCTGCAGGACTCGGGGCGGGCACGCCTTGTTGGCGTTCGCACCTTCGGCAAGGGATCGGTGCAGCAGGTTCAGAGCGCAGGAGCGATACCCGGCGGGTTCCGGTTGACGCTCAGCAGGTACTACACACCGAGCGGTGCCTACATCGATGAACGCGGGATAGACCCCGATTTTGAAGTTCGCCCTGCGACAATGACCGACGCGGAGCGGGAGAACTACGCGGAGATGCTCGGTAGTCGTCGGGTCGAGCGTTTTGTCGAAGACAATCCCCGCGCGAGCCGGGCGCGTATCGACCGCTACGTACGCGAGCTGTCCGAGGAGTTCAATGTGCCCGAGCGGTTTATCAGGCGCTTTGTGACCGAAGAGCTTGCGCGTGCGCAGAACCAGGCCATCGTTTTCGATCTTGACTTCGATGTCATGCTGCAGGAAGCGCTGCGGGTGCTGCAGCAGAGCCCCGTCTCGTCCCGGTAGCGCGGTTCTGTCCTGTCATGCGACAGTTCATTCTGCCGCATCAGCCTTCCGGTGAAGGTCTGATGCGGCTGGACGGAAACGATTATCATTACCTGTGTAACGTGCTTCGTCTGAAAAGAGAGGATTCGTTTCCCGCGATAGATGCGGATGCCAGTCATTATCACTGTACGATCGAACAGGTACAGGCAAAGAGCGTGCTCGTTCGTGTTCTTCCCCGCGGCGGCCCGGAAGACGATCTGTTTCGCATCACCCTGTATCAGTGTCTGCCGAAGGCGAGAAAACTCGACGAGGTGATCCGGAAGTGCACGGAGGCCGGAGTCTCCGAG
The DNA here is from genome assembly GCA_007121695.1 of Spirochaetales bacterium. Taxonomy (GTDB): domain Bacteria; phylum Spirochaetota; class Spirochaetia; order DSM-27196; family SKKC01; genus SKKC01. Next base: position 10,425 of record SKKC01000244.1, read on the forward strand.
ATTATTCCTGTAGTCAGCGACCACTCTGTTGTCAGAATCGACTCCGGGCAGGGGCCTGCCAGACAGTCGAGATGGCAGCGGATTGCCCGCGAGGCGGTGCAACAAAGCGGAAGTCCAACGCCGGTGCAGGTACATGAGCCTGTCTCTGTCGATGAGCTTGGATCCTTCGAAGAACCGGATAGCCTGAGACTGTTTCTGCACCAGGAGCCTCTTGAACAGCAGACTCTGCACCGGTATCTTGCTGCTTCCCCCCCTCGTGTGAGTATTGTTGTTGGACCTGAGGGGGGCTTGAGCACTCGAGAGGTACGGTTGCTGCAGGGAAAGGGGTTTCTGCCCGTCTACCTTGGACCGTACGTACTCAGGACCGAAACAGCGGCCCTGTATGCGGTGGCCGCGATTCGAACAATACAACTGGAGCGAAGGTCGTGGATGCCAACATGAAATTGCCTGGAGTCGAACGAACAGACATCACGAACGTCCCGGTCGATCTTTTTTCTGAGGAGAGCATCCCGAACGTGGTAGATGCGATGCTGTCGTCGGAACAGTATCACCAGATTGTTTTCCTGCGCTCCTGGGACCTTATGCGAGCGCGCCGAAGCCCGCAGTTTCGTCAGTGTGTGCGCGAATCAAGTCTTTCTGTCCCGGTGTCACCCGGAATCCGGAGAAGTGCAGGCTTTCTCGGTCGACCGGTGTTGACCAGGCACATGCCCTTCGAGTTCGTTATCCGCGTTCTTGGAGCCATCGAGGCGCGGGGAGGGACTGTGTATATCCTCGGCGGCGATAAGCTCCACATCCACAGAGTGGAAGAGAACATTAAGCTTACCTTTCCTGGTATCCGCATTGTCGGACGCTATACGGGGTATTATCCGAAAGATTACGAGCTGAATATCACAACTGCGATCAAGAAGGCCTCGCCCGATCTGCTGCTGGTAGGTCCGGGCATCGCGGGTAAGGACCTCTGGATCTTCACCCATCGAAAAC
>SKKC01000375.1 GCA_007121695.1 Spirochaetales bacterium
AGTATCTCGCAGCTGCCGGGGCGGTAGAAGCCGATCCCGAAGCGCAGAAACTGCTGAAAGAGGTGGAAGACGCGCAGGCAGCGCTCCAGGCGAAGACCTCGTGGGGCGGCATTACCCCGGAAGATCTCGATCAGCTGAACGCCCTCGAGGCGGACATGAAGGCCTACGAGCCAGCTGCACGATACGTCGCTGCGCAGGAAGCGGTGATTGCCTACACTCGTGCGGTCAACGAACAGATCACAACCCGCCTTGGTGCGGATTTCGCCCGCCTGGCTGCTCCGTCGCACAGCTGTGGATGTGGATCACACTGATTTCGGGAGATCTCATGATACAGACAACACATACGAGGGAACATACGGTGCTTGACCCGACAATGAAAGACGCTGCGGATCGATTTGCGCAGGAGCTCCACGACTGTGCCGAGAGCAAGGGCTATCGGGAAGCGGTCGAACGAATCGAAACAGATACGGAGTTTTCCCGTCTTCGTCGCGAACTCGGTGAGGCTGCAGGTGCCTATAACGCGGCTCAGGCAGCGGGTACGCTGAATCACGACATGGTTGCGCAGATGCAGCAGCTGCAGCAACTCGTACAGTTTCACGAGGTAAACAGGGATTTTCGTGACGCCGAGGCGCTGTTGAAAGAACGTTTCGCTGCCTGCAACGAGATCATTTCCGAGCAGATCGGTTTTGACTTTGCACGCATTGCTGCCCCGCACCGCGGCGGCTGTGGTACGTGTTAGCAGTCCGGTACCAGAAAACGCCGGTTCGGGTTATTCGCGAAAAAACCCGTCACAACCAGCACCAGGCATACCGGTATAAACACCAGGCCAATTGACGAGAAACCGCCGAGCAGGTCGTGGCTCAGGCTGTACGCATACGGTCCAAGGGCGCTCCCGAATGCCATCCATGCGCCGGCAAACCCGTTTATCGTGCCGAGGTTTGTAAGACCGTAAAATCGCGGCCACACGACCGCGCTGTTTATTCCGAAGAGCGCAAGACTTATACCATGGGATATCACCACAAGCAGGTACGTCACGGGACTGTTGCCGAGAAAGGGCAGGAGCGCGAGAAGTGCAATCAGGGACAGGGCGTGAAGCACCGCAAAGTACTTGAGTCGAATGTAATCGCTGAGAAGGCTTCCAAACGTCTGAAACAGGATCGACACGATCGAGCTCGGCAGAAATACTGCAAGCGCGGTCGCCCTGCCTATTCCCGCTTCGGCAAAAATACCGACAACGTGGAACGTGAACCCCGTAATGAGCATCGAACTCATGGTAATAACACCGTTAAACGCCCAGAATGGCAGGCTGCGCACGACTTCGGCAAAGCTTGCATCGATCGGGGGGCGGGACGGCTCCCGGGTTGGCCGTATGCCGGTACGCCGAATGAGCCTCACGAGCCAGCGAGGAACGAACACTGCCCGTCGTGCAGGTGCGGGGGCGGTGGTTGACTCAGGGCTTCGGCCAGGCGGGTCACGGAACAGGGTTAGTGCCACGAGTGTAAATCCGGGGAACAGAATCAACCCCAGAATGATCCATGCCCCCTGCCACCCGGCATTCCGGATAAGCGCGTCGAAAAGAAGCGGCGCACCCGAAAAGACAATCGGGACGGCAATGGACAGAACTGCATTCGCGGCCCCGCGCTTGTCGTCGTACCACTTGAAAATCATGGTCCGCCCGACAAGCGTCATTACGCCCTGACCAAAGAACCGTATCAGAAAGAACCCGGTGGTGAGTGCTGCCATGGTCGAGACGACGGGATCAAGCCCCGTTTCGGCAAGGACGCCGGAGAGAGCGGGAAGGCGACTGAGATATAACAGACTCAGGCCCAGCCCGACAGATGCGATGGCACCGGTTGATCGAGACCCGAACCGGTCATAGATTCTGCCAGCGTAGGTGAGAAGCGTGGCGCTGATAATCGTCCCGATAAGGTAGGCAAGGCTCAGAGCGTTGCGGCTGATCTGTAGCGCCTGCATGAGTGGATCGGTAAACGGACTGACACCGTTCGTCTGCCCCGGAAGGCTCATGGTAATGGCAAGCACTGCCGCGACGAACACAATACGTCTCGGAGGCATCCAGTCGCGAAGGTTGTGAATGAAAATGTCTATACTCCTGCGTGGTACACGCTTGGTGCGGTTCCTGTTTTCTGCTTGAACAGACGCGAGAAATATAGCTCGTCTCTGTGGCCGGTAGCAAATGCTGCTTCCTTGACCGAACATCCCTGCTGAAGCATTTCTCGTGCGGCACGCATACGTGTCTGAATGAGATACTGCTTGGGAGTGACGCCCATATGTTCCCGGAAGAGCCTGGTAGTGTGATCCCGACTGTACGGTGAGCGGTCCATGGCCTGAAACATTACATCCTGCGACGCAAAACGCGTCTGAAAGACGTGCGCCATATCAACAATAAACATCTCCTGTTCGCCCGCCTCCGCCCGATCGCCCCGGTAGGCGCGTTCAAGAAAGTGTGTCAGCAGGGTCAGAAAGTGTGCGTGTCCCGACAGCATGCTGCCATCCGGTTCCCAGGACGCGACGTAGAAGCGAAGGACTTCGGCTACGAATGGCCACGCTTCGTCAAACCGGACGTGGGCTTCATAGCGAATGAGACTGAACAGATCGTACCTTCCGACAATGTCGATCGTAAAGTGCTGTGCTACCGCTTCGAACCGGCCGTCGCCTCCGTGGCGTGCTGAAAATACCGTGTCCGGCGGGACAAGGAGCGCCTCGCCCTTTGTAAGCCGGTAGTCGGTGTCCTTCACGCGAAAGACGGCACTCCCGGACGAGCAGAGAAACAGGTCGTAGTCGTTAATGACTCGTGGCGGGATGGACCAGTCAGCTCCCTGTTTCTGGGGAAACGGGCGTTCGGTGAAGGTTATGTGCATCTGCTCGGGAAGGAGATCTTTGGGCAGCATGCTTCGATGGCGCATATGCATGATTCTCACCGGAAAAATCCATGCAGGTCAACGGATACGTGAATACCGCGATTGGCGTTCCCGGGCTAGAATGCCGTATTAACTTTGTGGAGGCGTAACATATATGTCAGATCAGGCGCATCAGAAGCCCGTCCGCTTTTCCATCGTCGGAATCGGAAACATGGGGCGGACACACATACAGCATCTCGCCGGCATGGAGCATGCCGAGCTGGTCGCAGTGTGTGACGTGGTCGAATCGCGAGCCCGCGCGGGGGGAGAAGCCGGGAGTTGCGACTGGTTTACAGACGTTTCCCGCATGTTCGAGAAGGCGAAACCGGATGCAGTGCTTGTTTCGACCCCGCACTACGACCACGTTTCCATTGCGATCGAGGCGCTCGAGCAGGGGATACACGTGCTTGTGGAGAAACCGCTTTCAGTAGAGGGTACTGAAGCCAGGCGGGCGATCGCGGCGTACGAGACGGCTCGCAGGACGTTTCCCTCGCTTCAGTTCGGAGCCATGTTCAACCAGCGCACCTATGGCCACTGGAAGAAGATCAAGGACCTCGTCGATTCGGGCGAACTCGGGAAACTCGTACGCGCTACCTGGATCATTACCGACTGGTTTCGCACCCAGCACTATTACGATACAGGCGGCTGGCGTGCAACCTGGGCTGGCGAAGGTGGCGGAGTTCTCCTGAATCAGTGCCCGCATAATCTTGATCTGTATCAGTGGTTTTTTGGCATGCCACAGCGAGTGAGAGGTTTTGCCTCTCTGGGCAAGTACCATCAGATCGAAGTGGAAGACGAAGTTACGGCCTACTTCGAGCATGGGAACGGAATGGTTGGACACTTCATTACCTCGACTGGTGAGTCTCCAGGGACCAACCGCCTCGAGATCGTCGGCGAGCGGGGACGCCTGGTGTACGAGTCCAATGTCATCCGGTTCGATCGCAACCGTGAGTCAATGCTGACGACAATCGCGGAGTCTCCACTTTCCTTCACCAAGACGGAACACTGGCCCGCTACGGTTCCGTTTTCCCACCATGGAGAGGGTGGACACCGTCTTCTCACCGAACAGTTCGTTGACGCAATACAGGGTCGGGCACAGGTTGTTGCCGAGGCACCGGAGGGACTGAACTCTGTACTGCTTGGAAACGCGATCATGCTTTCATCGTTCGAGTCGAAGACGGTTGAAATGCCCATGGACGAGCACGCGTACGCACAGCGCCTTGCCGAGCTCAGGGCAACGTCGAAATACGATCCTTCACAGGACAATGGAGCGAAGGCGCCGGAAGACCTCGCCGGCAGCCATTAATACAAGGAGTATATATGAGTAGCGATAACATAATTGGAGTAAACCTGTTTTCTGTCCGCGACTACTGCAAGACCGAAGACGACCTGAACCGCACGCTCGAGAAGATTGCGGGCATGGGCTATCCGTCGGTACAGGTTTCGGGTGTCGGTGATATTCCGGCGGAGCGGATCAAACGTGTGGTCGACAGTCACGGTCTGACGGTCTGCGCGACCCATGAAAATCTCGATACCCTTACGAACCGCACGGCCGAAGCTATCGAAAAACTGAAGGTGTTTGACGCGACGTACTGCGCGCTCGGGAGTCCGGGAACCGACTATCTTCGGCCCGGTGGGGCCAGGGATCTTGCGGATACGTTCCGCGAGCCTGCGGAACAGTTTGCCGCAGCAGGCTGTTCGCTTGGCTTTCATAACCATCACAGGGAGTTTGAGCGTTTCGAGAAAGATACGTTCATGGACGTCTTTCTACGTGAGACCGACGGTACTCCGGTGAATCTGGAGCTTGACGTACACTGGGTCATGCGGGGCGGGGTGAGCCCGGAGGTGTTTATTGCAGAGCACGGTGCCCGCGTAGGCGCCATACACATCAAGGATTTTGCGATAGACGCAGGAGAACCTGTATTCGCAGAAGTCGGTGAAGGAAACCTGAACTGGGACGGCATTCTCGATGCCTGTCGCAGCCACGGGATCAGCATGTTTATTGTCGAACAGGACAAACCGCGAGCCGTCCGGGACATTTTCTCGTCCCTGGAGATCTCGCTTCAGAACATGCGCGGCATGGGACTGTTGAAGGAGTAACTACATGGCACACGCAGACGGAATGAATTACGCACCGGAAGGCATACCCGATCCCGTTGTAAAGAACGGAGAATTCAGGTTCGCGGCGGTCGGCCTCGACCACGGTCACATAAACGGAATGACGCAAGGGCTACTCGACGCTGGCGGTACGCTAACTGCTGTCTACGCAGACGATGCAGACCAGGTGAAGGCGTTTCTGAAACTCTTTCCGGATACACCTGTTGCGCGAAGCAAACAGGAAGTACTCGACGACACCTCGATACACATGGTCGCGAGTGCCGGAATTACGTCAGAGCGAGGACCACTAGGTCTTGAGGTACTGACTGCAGGCAAGCACTATTTTTCCGACAAGGCTCCGTTCACGACGTTCCAACAGCTTGAGGCGGCTCGAAAAAAGGTTGCCGAAACCGGTCTCAAGTGGGCCGTATGTTACAGCGAGCGCGTTCAGAACGAAGCCGCCGTACACGCGGGGAAACTTATTCATTCCGGTGCAATAGGCAGGGTGCTGCAGGTGCTCGGAACCGGGCCGCATCGTCTGAACGCGCCGGGTCGGCCGCAGTGGTTTTTTCAGAAGAAATACTACGGAGGGATACTTACCGATATCGGAAGCCATCAGATAGAACAGTTTCTGTATTTTTCCGGATCGAAGACGGCCGAGGTGCTTCACAGTAAAGTGGCGAACTACGCGCATCCCGAGTATCCCGAACTCGAAGACTTCGGTGACGCAACGTTACTCGGAGACTCGGGTGCGACCAACTACTTCCGTGTCGACTGGTTTACGCCTGACGGGCTGCGCACCTGGGGAGACGGGCGTACGATTGTTCTTGGAACCGAGGGATACATCGAGCTTCGGAAATACATAGATGTTGCACGGGATGAAACGCCGAATCATGTGTACCTCGTCGACGGAAGCGGAGAACACCACATACCCGTTCACAAGACGGTGGGGTATCCGTATTTCGGAGAGCTTATTCTGGACTGTCTCAATGGTACCGACACGGCCATGCCGCAGGAACATACGTTCAAGGCGGCTGAACTCTGCCTGAAAGCGCAGGATGCTGCGATCCGGGTCGGAGACTGACGGACTACCCGCATGGCGGCGCCGGGGCGAATCGATACGAGATACTATCCCGCGTGGGGTCCGTACTCGAAGGAACACGCCGGGTTCAGCCGCCGTGTACATGACGTAAGCGGGTACCGCCTTGACTGTATTGTCGTTCCCGGTATCTACCGCGGACGCGTGTTTGTTCCGGGCGTTATCTGGGATTCGGGCTGCATCGTAACCGGTGCGTCGACCGATCTTCGCTCGGTCAGGTGGCTCCATGAAATGACGGCAGAGCTTTCGGCCGTATCCGAATGGCAGGCAGTGTCCGAGCGGACTGCCCGGGTGAGCGTACAGTTTACAAACCGGGGTGATCTGCCGATTGCCGCATCGTGCAATCTGCTGCTACGCATGGCTCCTCCGCGGTTGAAACCGGGGAGCGACTCGGTTCGCATGGAGGTCAGGGTACCCGAGGAGTATGCAGACCGGTTTACACCAGCTGCGACATACGAGTCGCTGGATTTCGCTCGCCCCCGGATAACCGACAACCTCGTATACGACGGGTATCGCCGCGGTATCGAGGCGGTGCAGGGGAGCGTCCGGGGACGTGCCGTTGCTGCAGGCTGGGGTCGCGAGCCGGGTGATCGTTGCACGATCAGGCTCTCCGCTGCACCCGGCGGGTTTCGCGCGCTTGGTATCCGCTATTTCGCGAGAGGCTCAGCGGGCGCAGCGCTTCGCGTGTCGCTTACAGCTCCGCCGGGAGACCTTCCTCGGCCCCCTGTTGTCGTCCACGCAGTCCTTCCGGAGCACGAAAACTTTGCCGTGTACACTATCCCGCTCGGCGACCGTTTTCCGGACGGCACGGTACTCGAACTGCACGTCATGGCCCCGAGTGACGGGCTTTGCATTGACGGGTTTTTCTGCCTCGATTCAGAGTCCGAGGGTGTCGGACCGGATCTCTGCAGCATCTCACTCCCGCACGATCGCCCCGCAGTTTCACAGGCTGTCGATGGGGGCGCCGAAGTGCAGCTTGTCTACGAGAGTGGAGACGCAGCGCAGGTGCGCTGGGATGGTTCGTACGACAGTGTCCTGCGGAGCATCGAAACCCGGCACCTCAGCGAGGTCATGGCGCATCTGACGCACAACCATGTATCGCATACCCTGCGCGATCAGCGGCATCCGCCTGTCTCTGGTCTGTACGAGCCCTGGTATCTTGATCTGTTTTTGCGCCCGGTGGACATTGGCCCACGCGACAGCGTGGCGCTGGAGTTCGAGGTCGATTTTGTCGAGTCCGGACCATCGCGGTCCGCTGATCTGAACGATACGGTAGCCATACCGCCACCGTCTTCCTGCGTTCCCTGCGACGTCGCACACGCACCTCCCACTATCAGGGAAGGTGTTGAACGCCTTGCCTCCGTTGCACTGACAAACGTCGTGTATCCCGTTCAGATTCGCGGACAATACATGTGTCATACGACCCCGGGACGATTCTGGGACAGCGTATACACCTGGGATGCGGGATTTGCCGGGCTTGGTCTGAGCGTCATATCACCTGAACGGGCCAGAGAGTCTCTGGATACCTACCTTGGCGACGAACACGACGAACACCGTGCGTTTCTGCATCACGGTTCACCGGTGCCGGTACAGGCGTATCTGGCGAAGGAGCTGCTCGACCTCGACCCGGGTCATCCGGACTGTGTACGGGATTACCGGCGCCTGTGCAGGTACTACGAGTTTCTGATCGGACGTCTCGGGAGCTCGGCAACGAATCCCTTCAGAACAGGGCTTCGTACGACCTTCGCGTATTTCTATAATTCGGGTGGTTGGGACGACTATCCCGCGCAATCGCTCGTACATGCCCGCGGCATTGCGCATCGCGTGGCGCCCGTTGTTACCAACGCGCACCTCGTCCGGTTTGCCCGTCTTCTGACAGGCTTTGCCCGGGCACTGTCAGACTCCGAACGCGTGGAGGTGTTCGAGGCTGACACTCGCGAAATCATGGGCGCCCTGCGTGAACACTCCTGGGACGAGGACGAATCCGTGTTCGGCTATGTCGAGCATTCACCCGGGGGCGATGCTCTGAGCATCCTGAGAACTGCGCACGGAGAGAATGCGAATCTGGGACTCGACGGCATCTCGCCGCTCGTGACCGGCCTTCTCCTCCCGTCCGAGCGCGACGGAATGGTCGAACGCCTCTTCGACCCGAAGCATCTCTGGACAGACTGTGGCGTCTCGACGGTGGACCTGAGCGCGGGGTATGCACGCAGGGACGGGTACTGGAACGGAGCGATCTGGATGCCTCATCAGTGGTTTCTGTGGAAGACCTGCCTGGATCTCGGTTTGAGTCGCCACGCCTGGCAGATCGCCCGTACTGCGCTTGAGCTGTGGGCTCGCGAAGTGCAGGCGAGCGGGCGATGCTACGAGCACTTTCCTCTTTCAAGCGGGCGTGGCGCTGGCTGGCATCAGTTTGCCGGTCTTTCATCTCCCGTCCTGAACTGGTTTGCTGCGTACTATCAGCGGGGAACCGTAACACCCGGGTTTGATACGTGGGTACGGTCGCGATCTGCGCGCCCCGATTCGATCCACGTGTCGCTGGAAGTCGAAGAATCGTCCGGAGCTCCGTTTTCAAGCATTCTGGTATCGCCTCCGCGGACCAGCCTGGACCACGTTCGTGTTGTTCTCAACGGCACCGAGATCGGATACACGGTATACGGGCAGGCGCTCAGCATCGATCTGAGACCGGGAACGCACGATCTTCTCGTCAGCTATGAAGCCCGAGAAACCGCGCCAGTTTCACGGACGTAAACCTGTTCCGCAGGTAATGAGCGTATCTGAAGGCCGCGTTCTCCATCTCGGCTGAAAGGCCAATATCCGAGCAGGTCGTCGGCGCACCTGCATCCCGCAGCAGGCCGGCAACGTCCTGCGCGCCGGGAACCGTTGCGGCAATACCCTGAATATCGCCCCAGTGCTGTACTATGCGCTCCCGAACATCTCTCAGCCGATCTTTGTCTATTCCGACGAACTCGCTACCGTGTATCAACTGATCCGCGTAACTGCCGTAGGCGGAGTGTATTGCATCGCGTTCGGCGGATATGCCCGGCAGATGGACGCTGCCAAGGCGCTCGGCGAGCCCTTCTCGAGGGATCTGCCGTATGCGCTCGTACAGGCCCGCGATCATGACCGTCGCGACACCAACCTTCGCGCCGTGCAGAATGGCGGGGCGGCCGTCGCGCAGGAGCTGCATTTCCCAGAAGTGCGAGAGGTGGTGTTCGGCACCCGAGGCGGGACGGCTTTCACCGAAATCGACCAGGCAGAGCCCGGACTCAACCAGGGCGTGCGTGAGCGTTTCGACGCCCGTTGCCGTTCGTTTTCCTATTTCGTGGCGATGCTCGACGCAGGAATCGATTGCCTTTTGGGTACGTAGCGCAATGGACTCATCGTAGGGCTCGTCCCAGAGCAGGTGTCCTATGCGCCAGTCCGCGAGCGAGGTAATCTTACCGATTATGTCGCCATACCCTGCCGCGGTCATTTCAGTAGGTGCTCCACAGAGAATGCCGGTATCAGCAAACATCGCTCGCGGCGGCTGAGAGATCAGGGTCTGTTTGATACCTTTCAACACAAGGGGTGCCCCGATAGACGTAAAACCGTCGACCGAAGCAGCGGTCGGGCAGCTCAGGAACGGGACTCCCAGCTTGAAGCTGATGAATCGCGTCATATCGGTAATGGTTCCGGACCCGGCCGCGATGAACAGTTCGTCGGTCGGTGTGGTCTGTCGAAGAATTTCGAGGAGCCTGATTTCGTCGGCAACCACTTCACCGGGTTCCAGAATTATCTCACGAACCGTGAGTCCCGCGCGTCGGGCGCGCTCGGCTATGCTGCTGCCAGCTGCCGCCCAGGTGTGCTGGTCTGAAACGATGGTGCATCGTGTCCAGGTCTGTTTTCGGAGATAGGTTTCAAGTTCATCGTAGGCAGTCGGCGAAACCACGATCGGATCAATATGTGACATGAGGTCATTGTGACACAGCTTGTCCGGTTCGTCAGCATGCGACGCGGCACCAACGCATGTGTATGTGTTGTATTTGAAAACCTGACGCGGTATGCTGCAGGGCATGCATCACTTCAGAAGCAGTTGTATACGACGCTGTGTTGCGCTGGCTGTTTTATGGTTTGCGGCACTTCCAGTATTCGCGGTGGCCGAGTTGTTTGACGAGGCGGCGGAGCTGTTTTCGGCGGGCGATTTCGAGGCGGCCGTCGAGCTGTACGATCGGATTCTCGAGGACAACCCCGATCTCTTTGAAGCCTGGTACAATCGGGCGCTCTCCAACCTTGAACTCGGCGAGTATCAGCGTGCAATTAACGACTTCGAACAGGCGGAAATGCTGAAGTCTGAACTCGCGGAGCTGTTCTTCCAGCGGGCTACGGCGCATCTTCGTCTTGGACAGTACGATCGGGCTGTCATCGACTTTGGTGAATACCTGCAGCGGGAACCCGACGATCTGCAGGCTCTGAATAACCGCGGCGTCGTTCTCGTTCGTCTTGGGCGCCTCGAGGATGCAGACGCCGATTTTTCACGCGCCATTGAGATCGACACCGACTTCGTCGAGGCGTGGTACAATCGTGGCAATGTCCGTCTTGACATGGGCTCGTACAGAGCAGCGACAGAGGACTTCACTGCCGTTCTGCAGGCGAACCCGGACCGAATCGACGCAGTCTTTAACCGTGGCAATGCGTGGTACGCGCTGGGAGAGTTCCAGCGGGCAATACAGGATTTCTATCGATCTATCGAACTGAATCAGGATTTTGCTGAGGCCTACTACAATCTGGGTCTTGCGTATATTCGCTATGCTGATAGCATACGGGAATAACAATCCTGATTCGGATGGCAATGGTATAAATGAGTAATAATTCTGATGCATGTATTCTGGTTCTCAACAGCGGCAGTTCGTCCCTGAAATACGAGGTGTACGCGATGCCGTCGCGGAAAAGCCTGGGAAAAGGACAGGTCGAACGTATCGGTGTCAGCGGGGGGATGCTCAAGCAGACGTCTCCGCAGGGCGAGGTTGTCCGACACGCCGACATACCGGATCACGAAACCGCAGCGAAACTGGTGAACGAAGCCCTGACCGACGCGTCCAGGGGAATCGTATCCGACATTACCGAGATTACCGGTGTCGGACATCGCGTTGTGCACGGTGGTGAGCAGTACGCCGAGTCTGTCGTCATTACCGACGAGGTCATTGCGGCGATCGACAAAAACATCGAACTTGCACCAATACACAACCCCGCGAACCTGTCTGGTATTCGTGCCACT
>SKKC01000173.1 GCA_007121695.1 Spirochaetales bacterium
AGGAGTAGCGTGCATAACCGTCAACGACGCCGGTCAGGACTGCGCCGGGAAGTTCCGGTGCACCGTTCAGGAACGTACCGTTTACCGATGCAACCTGAATGCGGGTTCGCTGGTCGCCGGCGGCGGTAATCTGGCTTGGCGTGCCGACCACCCCCAGTTTCCCCTGTATGATGATGGCAATACGGTCGCAGAGCTTCTCTGCCTCCGCCATGTCGTGTGTCGCGAGAACAATGGTGGTACCGGCTGCTTTCAGTTCGCGCATCATTTCGTGCAGTTCAATGCGTGACTCGACATCGAGTCCGGCGGTGGGTTCGTCAAGAATGACGATCTGCGGCTCGTGCGACACGGCTATGGCGAGTGCGAGTCTGCGTTTCTGCCCGACCGAGAGCGTGCCGTACTGCTGCTGCGCCTTCGTTTTGAGTCCGAAGCGGTCAAGGATGCTGTAGTCAGGTGTACGGCGGTGGTATCTGCTGAAGAATGCGAGCGCTTCGCGACCGGTCATGGTATCGGGTAGACCCGAGGTCTGCAGCTGCACACCAATAGCGTCCCAGAGCTTTCGCGGGTGCTTCGCGGTGTCTATTCCGAGTACGCGTATGCTTCCGCCGTCGGGTTTTCTGAGGCCTTCGATACATTCGAGCGTCGTGGTCTTGCCCGCACCGTTGGGTCCGAGCAGGCCGAAAATGGTCCCGGCCGGCACGTCGAACGACAGGCTGTCGACCGCGCGAATGTCTCCGTACTGTTTCGTGAGATCACGAACTTCTATTGCGTTGTGGCTCATGGCGTTTCTCCTTTTGCATGTGCCCATGTATAAAACGCCTCACCGGCGTTCTGCAGTAACTCGAGTATTTTCTCATCGGACATGTCACCAAGTGTTCCGGCGTTCACGAGCGAGGCGAGCCCGTGCGTGAAAATCCAGGTGTGGCGCACCAGCGCGTCCTGACTTTCCGGGCTCATGGCCGCAAGCGCCTGATTCTCATCACTCTGTTCTCCGAACTCCCGCGCGAAAAAATCGCGCATGTTACCAAGATCTGCATCGCTTAGTGAGTCCGGTTTATCGAGGTAGAGGAAGCGGAACAGGTGTTTTTCGTCCCGTGCGAAGGCAATGTATCCGAACGCGACATTCAGCAGTGGAAACCCGGTGTAGCTGCGGTGCTGAAACTCGTGCAGGGTCGTGCGGGCTTTCTCGCGTAGAGCGCCTTCCAGCTCGTCCATGGATCGGGTATGCGAATAGATCGGCATGGTCGAGGACCCGAGCCGCTTTGCGATCGCCCGTGCCGACACTGCTGACCACCCGCCGTCGCGGACAATCTCGAATGCAGCATCAACAATCTGTTCCTTCGAATACACACTTGGCTGAACCATTACTACTCCTTAAAAGAACATACGTTATACCGTATAACAGTTGTTATTATTGGGGTGAAATGCAGCCTGGTCAAGCCAAAACCTGGGGACGGAGGACGAAATTCGTAAAGCAAAAGCGGTTTCATCTCTACAGGGGAGAACGCTCAAGGAGTTCATTACCCGGGCGGTCGAACACGAGATCGCTTCGAGCGCGGTACGGCTTGAGTCACGGCGCGTGGACCTGTTATGACAGCCTGACAGAAGACACCAGGTTCTCTTTTGGGACTGAACCGTTCGGGCTTGAGCATTACTGGCGCCGGTTGACCATGACGGACGGATACTCCCCGAAGGTCTGGACCGAGCGCTATCTCGCAGCCTTTGCGGTTGTGGGAGGTCTTCGGGTCGTCACCTTCGATACCGCGTTTGCTGCAATACCAGAAGTAGAGTCAGTCGTGCCTGGCGCCTGATGTGTACTCCGGTATAATCCGGCTGCGCCCTACTGGCAGTTCGGCGACATCGGGTGGAACTCCTGTACGAAGCTGGAGCCGTTGATCAGGATTATTTCGGCCTGATCGGACGTCAGCCGGGACAGGCCCTGATACCCGGGTAGCTCGTGTGCGAATGCTGTCTTGCCTTCGTACAGCACGACTGCAGCCACCGGTCCGTGGTCGCCAGGTTCGTTCAGGGCAGCAAATGCCACGACGTGTCGCCACGAGATGTAGCTTTTCTCGGGATCTTCAAACTGTGCAAACCAGTTGTTTGCCTCGCAGAGGGATGCAATGTTCATGTGTTTCCTCCATGGAAAGATGTATGGTCGTTTGATACATCATACTGCACCGGAAAACCTGCACAGAGCACGTGAACCGGGAGTTCTGCGGCCTCTGCCTTGCTGCATGGCATGCCGAAGCCGTTCAGGTGTACCGGCGCATCGGCTGTACCCCCGCGAATACAGACGCAGTCGAAGAGGCAGCGGAAGGCTTTGTATCGTCGCCCCAGAAGTTTTGCGAGCCCGACGTTGTTGCTCCTCCAGAAACGCGGGCGCACGCCAGCTTCGCGCAGGTAGTCCAGGCATTCATCTACCTCCGCTGTGACCTCGACCTTAAACTGCGTTCCCTGCAGACGTTCCCACGTACCGCGAAGCAGTGAATCGTGCCTGTTCCACTGTTCGACCAGGCCTTCGGGAATGTGCGCTCCTGCCTCGTGCTCAAGCGCGCGAAGCTCTGGCCACGTTCGAAGGAGTACCGCATGCGTTTCAGAGCACGGCAGGTTCAGAAATCGGGCGGTGTGCCGCATGGCGGACGCGGTTTTCGGGGTTTCACCTGACCCCAGAGCTGTATGGACTGCGTACGCTGTCTGATAGTACGGCCTGAATGCGTTGCCCTGCTCGTCTGACATGTCAGAGATTCTACGTCGGGTCGTCGCATGGTACAAGCACGCATCGTATCCTGGAATAGCGCTGCATACGGCCAGCGTGATAGCATCCGAAGAATGAACATCGCTGGTGCCGGGAAAGAACCCGTGCTTCGTCTGCTGTGTGGAACCGACACGCTGTTCTCGAGCGACAAGCCGTGGCTGCATCCCATGCTGGATCTTTCCGAATACCTCGCCGGGCGTACCGGTAGTCCTGAAGGCTGCACCCTGTACGACAAGATCGTCGGTCGGGCCGCTGCACTGCTCGCTGTTCGCCTGGGCATCCGGGC
>SKKC01000391.1 GCA_007121695.1 Spirochaetales bacterium
ATCCGGTCACGGTCCACCCAGGGGTTCCCGTAGGCAAGATTATTCTCGAGTCTCGAAGTAAATATGAAACTGTCCTGCTGTATCACGCTCACCGCCCGGCGAAGCGATTCAAGCGTCACATCGCGTATGTCCTGTCCGTCTATGCGGATCGATCCGGAACTCACGTCGTAGAAGCGGGGAATCAGGTGGGCAATGGTCGACTTTCCGGCGCCCGGAGGGCCCACGAGCCCGAGCGTCTGCCCCGGCCCGACTTCGAAGGAAATGTCGCGCAGGGTATGTTCCTTCTTGTCCGTCTCGTCGTACGTGAACCCGACGGAGTCAAAGGTCAGGACCCCGTTGCTCAGCTTCAGCGCGGGAGCTCCGGGTTTGTCCTGTATTTCCGGCTCCCGGTCGAGTACGTCAAACAGCCGCTCACCCGACGTGGTTGCCCGCGCGATCGAGTTTACGAGCAGCCCCATCTGCCGAACCGGCATCTGCAGAATCGTAAGATACGCGAGAAATTCGGTAAGGCGGCCTATCGTAATGCTGCCGGAGAGCACCATGCTCCCGCCAACCGTCAGGACCAGCCCCATGGAGATAAAGTACACGAAGCTCATGAAGGTGGCGTTCCGCACCCGCACGCCAATACGGTGCCGTGTCAGATTGAATGCCCGGTCGGACGTGCGGTCGAACTTGGACAGTTCGTAGTCCTGCGACCCGAACGACCGTACGACACGGATACCGCCCAGATTCTCTTCCATTATGCGGGTGAGAACCGACAGGCGCCGTTGCAGTCCGTGCCAGCTTTTTCGAAGCCGAAGCCGCATGACTATGGCGCGCCACCCGACAATGGGCACAAAGCTCAGCGCAACAAGCCCGAGTACCGGCTCGGTGGAGATCATGAGCCAGGAGCCGACCCCGACAAGCACGCTCAGCACGATCATTCGGATAATGCCGGTATTTACAAATAGTCTGACGCCTTCCACGTCGAGCATGCCCCGCGTAATCAGGTCGCCGCTGTGCATTGCGTCGTGATAGCTGAAACTCAGCCGTTGCACCTTTTCATAGATCGCGAGCCGCAGCTCGTAGCCTATGAACTGTCCGACCGCTTCGGCGTGGTAGTTGTGAAGCATGGTAAACAGGCCGTGTGCGACGCTGGCACCAAACAGAAGCGCGGCAGACAGAAGAAGCACGGACCGTGCCTCCGCAATGGCTGCGCCCTGCTGAAAGAGCGTAAACGAGCTGTCGACCGCCGACCCGAGCAGCTGCGGAATCCAGAGCTGAAACGCACCGGCGATTACAGCGCAGGCAATGGTCACGGTCATACGTCCCCGGTGGCGAAATGCCATGCGGGTAATTCGCCCGAGCGTGTGCAAGCGTATGTGTGTACGAGGCATAAAAAATCTCCGACATGCAAGGGCGCGGCCGGAGTGAACACAGGTGGCAGCAGCACCGCATGTTCGAACTATCGTACCGTGCTCTGATGTACGGGGGCAATGCGTGCCGCGAACGGATACACCAGACTGTCCCACCGGCTGGACAGAAACGTGTATTACCCGACATCCTCGAGACGTATCTTTGTAACACCCGGTACACCGTTTACCAGTTCGTACATTTCGTCGTAGTCGAGATCGGGTGGCACGTAGACCATAAAGCGGTATCGGGTGGTGCCCTTGTCTATGGAACGCTGCACATCGGTGCTCCGAATGCGAATGTTCAGATCCTCGAGCACGCCCTCGAGTACGTAGGCCTGTGCCTTTTTACTGTTCGTGGCAATGTGCAGGCTTTTAATGACTCGCTTGGGAAAATACTTGCGTTCGAACCGATCGAGCAACGTCAGCGTCATGAGAATCAGGACGGTGGCCCCGACCGCGCCGCCATAGAGGCCAGCCCCGACCGCGAGTCCGATTGCGGCGACGGTCCATATAGAGGCGGCTGTGGTGAGCCCGCGTATATCCGCGCCGAGGCGTAAAATCGCCCCACCCCCGAGGAACCCGATGCCGGACACCACCTGTGCGGCAAGCCGGGCCGGATCGCCGGCTGCGTAGGTAAGCGGCAGGTGTATCGACAGAAGCATAATGAGGGTCGATCCGAGACCGATCAGAATATGAGTCCGCAGACCCGCGGGCTGATTGCTGCGTTCCCGCTCGACACCTATTGCGCCAGCGAGCACAAACACGACAAGCAGCCGGAACAGCGTCACCGGCAGGTGAACGTCAGTTGCGTTCAGAAGATCCTGTATCCACACAAGCATAGTCAGATCATTGTATCCGAGCAGACTAACTCACGGAAGCGGATTTTTCGCGATCTTCGTATCTCAGGGCCCAAATGAGTCCGGCAAGGGACAGAAGCAGCACCGGCATGACCGGAAGCGCTGCGACAATCACGAGACTTCGAAACCCGGTCATGCCGGCAGACACCACCATGACGGCCGCGAGTGCACCGGTGAGCACGAGCCACAGTACGCGCGTGAACAGCTTCATTGACGAGTCGGCCGGGAGCGACAGTCGGGAAAGAAACCAGCTGCTGCTGTCAAGCATAACGACCCCGAACCCCCCGACGATCAGCACCAGAACGAACCGGAGCACGAACGAAAACCTGAACTCTGAAAGAATCACGAACATCGCGGACTCCGGCGCGGAAGCGATCGCGTCTGCGACCAGTATTCCGCGTTCCAGTTCCAGATACAGCCCGGCACCAGCGCTAATCGCGAGTACAAGCAGGATGCCGACTACCGGGATGGTCAGCGACGCAATGACACAGGACCGAATGGTGCGTCCACGCGAGACGCTTACCAGAAACACTCCCGTAAACGGTGCCCAAACCATCCAGAACGCCCAGTAAAACAGAGACTGCTCGCCGGATGCGTGTCCGCCAGCGATAACGCCGCTTCCAAGGGCAAGGCCGGGCAGATTCGTCAGGTAGTCGCCAAGCGTCGTCGAGAAAAACGACAGGATCCAGTTTCCCGGCCCGATCAGCAGCAGAAGGAGCATCAGAACGCCAGCGGAGATAGTCGCGGGGCGGCGAAGCAGCTGCACCTGCCGGTGCCGTTTCAGAAGCACGAGCGACATGGGAATCGCGGTAATTACGAGAAGGCTCGCGAGCACAAGCGCCGGACTGTCTTCCAGACCGAACAGCGAGGACACGCCCGCGGCAAGCTGCAGGGACGCAAATCCGAGGGTCGAGGCCGCCGCCACGGCACCGCCGAGCACCACACAGGCATTCACCACATGACCAGGATACCGTTCAGCGCGAAAACCCACGAGGGGAAACAGCGTACTCGACAGCCGTATCGGCGTATCACGGCGAAAATGAAACCAGCCGAGTGCAAGTCCTGTTACCAGCGGGATAGCCCACATGTGAATGCCCCACTGCAGGTATACCGTCTGCATCGCTTCGCGCGCCGCCTCGGAACCGTATGGGGCAACACCGGTCGAGGGTGCGGCGAATCGTGTCAGCGTGTCTGCGACACCGAGAAACAGAACTCCAAGGCCGAGTCCTGCCGAAAGCAGAAGCGTCAGCCAGGCCGAGAGACTGAACCGGGGCCGTTCGTCCGGGCGACCGATAATCTTCAGGCCATGTCGGCTGAATGCCAGATACAACGCGGCCACCACGAATGCACTCGCCGACAGCACGTACCATGCGGACAGACGTGCCGCAACGAAGCGATGCAGCAGGCGAATAATATCGAGCACCCACACCGGCTGCAGGGCCATGACCGTAATAAAAACCGCGAGCCCGGCCCCTGTCAGCGCAAGCGGCACCCCGGCAAAACGCTCCGTCGGCGTGTTCGTCTGGCTCATGATGAATACTCCTCGGGATCCCAGCTCCCGGACGCGTGCAGAACCGGGGCGTCGGCCGGCAGCACGAACACCGAAACGCCGCGTGCATGGACAACCGCCTCTGCCGTTCGCCCGATCGGGCGCGGGCCATCCTGAACCGTCGCCGATTTTCCGATAACCACCATGCGCGCACCCGCGAGGCGTGCCTGGCGTGGAATAACGCGTTCGGGCTGCCCCGTCAGCGACATGGTGGTGACGCTGCGGTTCAGGCAGCGGGCCGCAAGCCGCCCGAGCGTGCCTTCGGCCTGCTCGCGACGCGCGCGTTCTGTCTGCGGGTCAGGCGCCCTGTCGGCGCTGTGTAACAGGATCACGTGGCCGGGGCCGAAGTCGTTGCGGTTCAGAAGCGGAAGCGCGAACCGGTCGACGACGTCGAAGGCGGTCGCATACAGAATCGGGCCCTTCGGGTCAGACCAGCTCGGAAGCAGCGGCTGTTTGTGCACGAACACCGGCACATCCGTGGTACGGATTGTGTCCATGATCATGCTCCCGGAAAACGATCGCTGTATCCAGTTTTTCGGTTTCCAGGAAGCGGCAATGCAGTCCGCTCCAATCTCCCTGGCGACGCGCGTTACCACACCACTGTCGCTGTACCAGACCGTCCGATGCTCGACACGAAGACCCAGGTTCGAGAACATGGCACAGCGATTCTCGAGCAGGTCAGTGTTTCCGTGACTGCCCGGACCGGCATCCGGGCCGACGACATGGACCAGGACAACCGATCGCGCACCGAACCCGGACACGGACGTCGCAAGCGATTCGACCCGCCGTGTGGACTCGTTCAGTTTCAGGGGAACAAGGACTTTTTCAAATACCATAGTGGTTGCTCAGAATAAATCGTGAACGCCGTTCAATACAATCCGTCTGAGACGCCAGACAGGCTGTTTTGTCTTTGTTCACGATGAAGATACCGTGTCGTCGTTATCATGAACACCGCTCCGAGCATGGCCGTCAGTACGTCGGC
The DNA here is from genome assembly GCA_007121695.1 of Spirochaetales bacterium. Classification (GTDB taxonomy): domain Bacteria; phylum Spirochaetota; class Spirochaetia; order DSM-27196; family SKKC01; genus SKKC01. Next base: position 4,783 of record SKKC01000391.1, read on the forward strand.
GACCGCCTGCGACGCAATGACGCCATCCAGGCCAAAGAGCCCGGAGAGCACAAAGACTATGGGGATCAGAAAAATCCCCTGCCGCGCGATCCCGATCAGATACGCCGGTTTCGATTTGCCGAGCGCCTGACAGGTAAACAGCGCGACCGTCTGCAGACCGAACAGCGGGAACACACCGTGAATAACTCGCAGACCCCATGATCCGATCGCGATCACCTCGGGATCGGTCGTAAAGATGCGCATGATCCACGGCGCCATTGATACCACGAGCGCTGCCACCAGGAGCGCGTATATGCTGCTCCAGATGTACCCGAGCCTGATTGCGCGCATAAGCCGTGCGTACCGCTTCGCGCCGTAATTGTACCCGACCACCGGACCGTAGCCCTGTCCAAACCCGTACACGGGAAAGGAGGCAAACAGAAGCACCCGGAACACGATGCCGATGGCGCCGAGCGCCGCGTCCCCGTGCGGCCGTGCGAAGCTGTTTATGATACCAAAGGCCACCGTTTCGAGCAGCAGCCGGAAAAACAGCGGTCCACCGTTGCCGATGACCTCCCGGACGATGGTACGGTCAGGCCGCAGGGAGGCAGGTCCCACGTGGACATAGCTTCGCCCGCGAACGTAGTGCGCAGACAGAAACACAACGGCGACCACCTGGCTCAGAATCGTCGCGTACGCTGCACCGGCGATGCCCAGGTCAAGCACAAAGATAAAGATCGGATCAAGGATGATGTTCACAACCGCCCCGAGCACCAGTCCGGCCATGCTGTAGCGGGCAGCACCTTCGGCGCGTATGCAGTGTGCAAGGCACTGTTTCAGCATGAGCGCCGACGCTCCGAACAGAAACACTTCAGCGTAGCTTCGGGCGTACGGAAGAACGGTGTCGGATGCGCCGAGCGCGACGAGCAGCTCGTCGATATACTGGTACGAGACCACACTGAACACGATGGACGAGAGCACCGTCCCCGCCAGCGCTACCGTCGCGGTCCGACTCGCCTCGTCCCGACGCCCTGCGCCGAGACTGCGGCTAATGTAGCTTGCAGCGCCGACCCCGAAGGTAAGGCCTATTGCGCCGACGAGCGTCAGCAGCGGAAACACGACCGCGACCGCGCCGATCTGGGCTGTCCCGAGACGGCCTATGAACGCACTGTCGGTCACGTTATAGAAGGCGTTTACGGTCATGCCCACGATGCCGGGCAGACTCATGCTCACAAGGACCCGGGCAAGCGGTCCTTCACCGAGTACTCGTGTCCGTTTCTCCGCCTGCTGTTGCCTCTCGGCCTGCTCCATGCCGCATTCCTGCTGATTATGGCCGCACGCGTTTGCGGTCCCGCGGGAACAGGCTCGCGGCCTTGACGTTTTCAAGACCGAGAATCTTCTGTGTCAGCCGTTCGAGACCTATGGCGAAGCCTCCGTGCGGTGGGCAGCCATAGCGAAAAATCGAGAGATAGTCACCGAGGTCTTCGGGTTTCATTCCGAACTTCGGCAGTTCGCCCACGAGCATGTCGTAGTCGTGTATGCGCTTGCCACCAGTCGTTATTTCCAGACCGCGGAACAGCAGGTCAAAGCTCGCGGTCTGTCGCCCGTCGGGCCAGGTGTAAAACGGCCGTTTCTTGCGAGGGAACCCGGTTACAAACACCGCCTCGATACCGTGTTCGGCTTCGGCCCAGTCGCAGAGAACCCGCTCGGCTTCCGGGTTCAGGTCAAACAGACGCTTCCCGGTGCGTTCCGAAGCGATCGCCTTCGCCTCTTCGTAGTCGATTCGCGGCGTCCGAGACAGCGCGTCGGCATCGGGGACGGAGGCTCCGTACTGTTCGAGAGCGGTTGCCGCCACTCCGTCCTTCACACCGGCGAAAATGTGTTGCAGTATTCCGAGTTCGAGGTCCATCAGGTCGTCGATGCCGTCGATAAACCCCATTTCCACGTCGAGGCTCACGTATTCGTTCAGGTGTCGGGGGGTATCGTGTTTCTCCGCCCGGTAGGCCGCGCCTATCTCGAATACCCGCTCGAGGCCGCTTGCGACCATGGCCTGTTTGTAGAACTGCGGGCTCTGTGCAAGAAACACCCGTTCGCCGAAATAGTCCACCTCGAACAGACCCGTGCCGCCTTCGGTGCCCGATCCAATGAGTTTGCTCGTCTTGACTTCGGTAAAATCCTGCGCCCGCAGATACTCTGCAAACAGGCGTACTATTTCGGACTGAAGCTGGAACATCGCGCGGATCTTCGGCATGCGCAGGCTCAGAATACGATGGTCAAGCAGCGTCTCTATACCGATCCCGTCGGGGTCAGCCGCCACCGGAATGGGAGCATCGAGCGCGGCAGGCCCGAGCACCTCGGTTTCCTGCGCCCGCACTTCCATGCCTCCAGGAGCCTTCTCGTTGGCTGCAGTGAGTCCCTGTATACGGACGACCGTTTCCGACGTGACCGGAGCCGCGCCCTCGTAGACTATCTGTACAAAGCCGCTTCTGTCCCGAAGGACGACGAAGCTGACCTGCCCGAGTTCACGCACCCGGTGCACCCAGCCTGCTACCTGTACGACTGCTCCTGCATCCATGTCCGCCACGCGGGCTGCCGCGGTGCGAACCGGTGAGGTCTGTGCATCTGTTTCACCCATCTGTCGTGCTCCCTCTGTGCTCCATTCCGGCAAAGGCCTCGTCTATGTCGTCGCCGCAGACCATCGCAGCAATCAGTCGCGTGTAGGCGCTCTCTGTTGTCAGTGAGCCCATGGGTACCGCGCCTTCGCGCCACAGCGCATGACCGGTCACATATGACTGAAAGTCAACGACGCCTTCCTGCTGACTGGTGCAGTATATCCGTACTCCCCGTCTGCGGGCTTCCTCGAAGGCAGCGCGCAGGCCGAAGGGCGAATGCCCGAGGTTCGCCGTACCGGTATCGTACAGCTCAAGCACGAACGCGGTAAACCCGGCGTCCATGAGTCGCACGAGGCTCTCGCTCCGCATACCGGGATAGATACGTGCGATGTGAACCTGCTGCATCGCTGCATCGAAACGTTCCGCGAGTTCTTCGGCGGGGACATCGGGCAGCGAAAACCCGGGCCACTGGTCAGGTCGATGATACTCTTCGTTCCATGTACGGAATCGGGCCGATGCAGTGTCTACGCGTTCGAAGCGAAGGTTCACCGCAGGGTACACGCCGTCGGTAAGCGCGACGTGAACCGCGGGTGGCAACTCGATCGCTGCCTGCACCGCGGAGCGCATGACCGCGGGAGCCTGTTCCGGCTGTACGGCGGCTGTCAGGACAACAGGCACCGGCGGGTTCGGAAAACACCAGCCGAGAAGCGCTGCTGTATAGGCAAGCGTATCGGTTCCATGGGACACGACAACTCCGCTCGACGATTCCTCCATTCGCTCCCGGATTGCAGCGACCAGCTGCGCCCAGTCACCGGGTGTAATCTCCTCGCTCAGAAACCCGCCCAGCGGGATCGCCTCAAAGCGTATGGAATCGGGAAGGTCAGGCTCGGATGCGAGCATGTCCGTCAGATCGCGCAGGGCACCCGCCTGCACCATGCCGTCGGGGCGTCGCTCGCCGCCGATCGCACCACCAAAGTCGAGTACGTACAGCGGCTCAACCGACAGGGCAGTCTTCAGCGCCTGCTGCAACGCGCGCGGCTCGGCGCGACCGGCGCTGCGCTTCATGGCCTCGCCGACAAGAAAGCCAAGCGGCCTGGCGTTCCCGGCGCGCACCGCCGACACCGCGTCCGGGTTGTCAGCGACAACCGCTGCGGCAAGGTCGGCAAGCGCTGCCGGATCGACGATCTGCTCCCATCCCTTTTCCTGAATTATCTCTTCCGGATCTCGGTCGAGTTCGAATACCGCTTCGAGCGTCTGTTTGGCGATCTTTCCGTGTATGCGGCTGGCCTGCAGAAGCGACAGCAACCGAGCCAGACGCGCCGGCGAAAGCGGGCTGTCGGCGAGGCTTACCGAATGCCGGTTCAGCAGCTTTCGTACGTCCGAGGTAAGCCAGGTCGCGACGGTACTCGCGTCGGCTCCTTCCTGAATCACCGCCTCGAAGAAATCCGCCGTTTCCTTTTCGTCGCACAGGAGCTCGACGACTCTGTCGCCCAGATCGTAGGCCTGCCTGAGCCGTGCCATACGCGCCTGGGGAAGCTCGACCTGCGACGCTTTCAGCGTGGCGAGAAAGGCTTCGTCTGCCTCGACGACGGGCAGATCGGGTTCCGGGAAGTACCGGTAGTCGTGCGCGAGTTCCTTCGTCCGCATCGGCTCACTCTGATCCCGGTTCTCGTTCCACAGACGGGTTTCCACGGTGACCGTCCCGCCTCGCTCGAGAATGTCAGTCTGCCGATCTGTCTCGTACGCGAGCGCCTTGCGCACAAAGCGGGAACTGTTGAGGTTCTTGATCTCCACCTTGTTGCCAAGCGGCGCGCCTTCCGGTGCGACGGACACGTTGGCGTCGCAGCGCATGCTGCCTTCCTCCATGTTCCCGTCGCATACACCGAGATAGCGCACCATGCGCCGAAGCTGCATCAGAAGCACTTCGGCTTCTTCGGCGATCTCGAGATCCGGTTCGGTCACGATTTCGAGCAGCGGCGTTCCCGCGCGGTTGTAGTCGAGCAGGGACATGTCGCCCGCGTGAACCATTTTTCCTGCGTCTTCTTCGAGATGGCATTCGCTGATGCGCACTCGCCGGGTCTTTCCATGGAACTCGATATCGAGGTAGCCGTCGGTACCGATCGGCGCGCCGAACTGGCTTATCTGGTAGTTCTTGGGCAGGTCGGGATAGAAATAGTTCTTTCGCGCGAAGCGGGTATGCGGCGTCGGTGTGCAGTTCAACGCGAGTGCGACCTGATAGGCCATGCGCATGGCCTCGCCGTTCAGCGACGGAAGCACGCCGGGGTAGCCCATGCAGACCGGGCAGACATTCGTGTTCGGCTCGTCACCGAAGGCAGCACGACATCCGCAGAAGATCTTGCTTTCTGTTAACAACTGTATGTGTATTTCAAGTCCGATTCTTGACGCGTACATAATGCCCTCAACTCCAGACCCGTGGATAGTTCGGCGGGGTCGGCGGTGGAAATACCCCGGCCAGTACCTTCGCAAGCCGTATCAGCCCGAAGTCGCCGCCTTTGGGCCCGGTCAACTGCACACCCCCGGGCAAGCCGTCGTACACACCCGTCGGGAGCGCGAGAGCGGGAACGCCGGCGAGGTTGGCGACTGTCGTGTAGCGGTCGGCCTGCTTGCGCTGATACGGTGTCAGCCCATCGCTTCCCAGCGGAAACGCGAGCGTCGGAAATACCGGCGAAACCAGTACATCTACCCGCGTAAAAAGATCCTGCATATCACGGCTGATGCGGGCCCGCAGTCGCTGTGCACGCCCGTAGTACTGATCGTGGAAGCCGCTCCTGAGCACGTAGGTCCCAAGCAGTATGCGCAGTTTCACTTCGTCTCCAAGTCCGGTACTCCGCGACAGCCGGACGAGTTCGTCCGGGTTCTCTGCGTACAACGGACGCTCGCCGTAGCGCACTCCGTCGAAACGGGCGAGATTGGCTCCGGCTTCGGCAGTCGCAATGGTGTAATAGACGGCCGCGGCGTATTCAAGAACGGGCAGGTTTACGCGTTCCGTGTTCGCCCCCTGCGACTGCAGATACGTTTCAACGTCGCGTACCGCCTGTTGCACGGCAGGGTCGTCGGCCGTATCCGGTGCGAGCACACCCACGGTCAGGGCTTTCAGCCCGGGCGTCTCGCGCACCTGCATCGAGCGTATGTCTACAGACGTCTGGTCCTTTTCGTCCGACCCCGCGATGACGGAAAAAACAGACTCGAGTCTCTGCGGGGTGTCCGCGACGACACCGATCGTGTCCAGACTCGACGCGTAGGCGACGAGCCCGAAACGGCTGACAGCCCCGTAGGTCGGCTTCAACCCGTATACACCGCAAAAGGACGCGGGCTGTCGAACCGACCCACCGGTATCTGACCCGAGCGCCACCGGTACCATGCCGGACGCCACGGCAGCGGCGGACCCACCGCTTGAACCGCCCGCTGTTCGCGACAGATCCCATGGGTTTCTGGTCGCAGACAGCGTACTCGTATCGGTGGCGGAACCCATGCCAAACTCATCGAGACTGGTCTTGCCGACAATCCGGGCACCGGCTTCTTTCAGCTGTGCGACCGCAGTTGCGTCGTAGGGGCTTTCGAACTGTTCAAGCAGTTTCGATCCGCAGGTCAGGCGAAAATCGCGTACCGCGATGTTATCCTTGACTGCGACGGGCAGGCCCGCGAGCGGACCCTCGCCGGGATCTTCCGGAGCAGGAGAACGAAACTCCAGAAACGCTTCGAGCTCTCCGTTTCTCGCGTCGACGGTTGCACCATATTCGCTGACCGTGTCGGCTGTATTCAGGACGGTTTTCCAGTCGGCTTGCACCACGTGCTCCTTTATCTCGTAACCGGAAGCCCGGATACCGGGCTCGGCCACGGTTCCGGAGCCTGTCAGTCGTCAGAGTACATTCGGAATGACAATGTAGCGGTCCTCTATCTCGGGACCACGATCAATGAGGGCGTCGGCGTCACAAAAGCGGCTCAACACATCGTCCCGGAGGGCCGTGACGGGGCGAACAGGTACGTCTGCTTCGGCCCCGGAATCGATGTCGGCATCGGCCATGAGGTCGAAATACTGAAGCATGCGCTTCACTTCGTCCGCAAAGCGTGTCTGTTCTTCGTCCGAGAGATCGAGTTTGGCCAGTGCTGCGGTTATGGAAAGTTCCGTGTCACCCACGGCTGAAAGGTTTACTAGGTCACCGGAAGGCTGTCAACCACACGAAAACAACACTTTCGGGGGGATTATCGACATTTTCTTGTTTGACGGGCGTTTCCGTCATAAAGTATGTTTCAGTACTCTGGCCGGAGCCCGGCCGCGCATAATATGAGAGGTTACAGGTGACAAAAAGAGAGTTCCCGACCATACATTTTTACGATCAGGATTTTGTCGACCTGTATAATCAGACCTGGACCTGGATGGATGATTTCCAGAAGAAAGGGACCACACGGAATAAACTGCAGCCGAAGTATCTGAACTATCCTTCGTCCGAGACGGTCAATCAGTTCGACGCGTGCTTTTCCACCTTTTATCTGGTGTATTCGAACCGCATCTACTCGGCGGCCGCGCAGCTGGACAACTTCTACGGCCGCCAGGAAAAAGACGGTGCAATTCGAGGGGAGTACTCGCTGAAAGACGGAAAACCGGTTACTACGCGAGATAACCCGGAATGCGTGCACCCACCGCTGTTCGCGTGGGCCGAGTACAACCTGTACCACAAGATAGGAAACAAGAAGCGAATCAAGGAAATCATGCCCATACTCGAAGCGTATTTCGAGTGGCTCGAGGCGACCTTCAAACAGGAAAATGGCCTGTACGCGGCACCGCTTCACGCGACGACCATGACCAACTCGCCACGGAAAAAATCGAAATATCCTGTCGACTTCAACGCCCAGCAGGCCATAAACGCGCTGTACATGTCCGAACTCGGCGACATCCTGAACGATAAGGACATCAGCTTTAAATACAAGCGTCATTATTTCAGTCTGAAAACCCGCATCAACTCGCTCATGTGGAACGACGACGCGGGATTCTACTTTGATCTCGACAGCAAGGAAGAGCAGGTACAGGTAAAGACCATCGCAGGCTTCTGGCCGCTGCTGGGCGAGATACCGAACGAAGCGAAGAGCGACCCGCTTATCCGCCACGTGCGCGACCCGGAAACATTCGGAACCGAAAACCCCTTCCCCACCGTTGCGGCGAACGAACCGGATTTTGACGAAAACGGAACCGGTTACAAGGGTTCGGTCTATCCTCCCTTTACATTCATGGTAATCAAGGGACTGGAAAAGTACGGGCAGTTCGAACTTGCCCGGGAATGCGCGATCAGACACCTGTATTACATTCTCGATACGCTTCACCCCGAGGGGAAGGACAAGGGCAACGTCTGGGAGGCCTACCTGCCTCGCAAGGATGGTCCGTCGAAATGGAGAGGCAAGGCGGGCTTTCCCCGCCCCATGTTCCTGACCTACACCGCTCTTTCTTCCGTGGCGCTCATGATAGAGAACGTGATCGGACTGTATATCAGCCTGCCGCGCAAGACGGTCGACTGGATCATTCCCACGCTTGAAATCATGGGCATAGAGAATCTCTCGCTCAAGCGGAACCTCGTCACCATTCTCAGCAACAAGACTTCACGCGGCTGGGAGATTCGTCTCGAGAGCGAGAAGCTCTATTACTTCACCATCGACATCCTGCGGCACAAGAAGAAAACACTGCCCATTCCCTCGGGCAAGTGCTCCATGCTTATCGACAAGCTCTAAGCGTCAGACTCGCCTTCGGCGGCCCGGGCCTTCGCGCGTTTCTTTATCGCGGCTCCTAAAAGCGTAATGCGCTTTCCGGGTGCCACACCGGTCGGACAGACCCGTGAACAGCTGAAGTTTTTGGTGCAGCGCTCCACCCCGCGAGCGTCTGCGGCGAGATCGAGCCACCTGTCGGCCTCGTGGGGAGATTTTTCGACCATGCGGTGTATCGAAGCGAGCGCTGCCGGTCCCATCCAGTCCTCGGTCACGGGACAGCTGGTCACGCACAGCCCGCACTCGATGCAGTTTTCGAAGCGCTCGTAGTGCTCCATGCCCTCGGGAACTGCAGCGTCGGTGTTCACGTCGCTCACCCGGGTGTAGGTAATGTCGTCCGGAAACTCGTTAAAGAACTCCGCCGGATCGAAGGCTAAGTCACCGATCTGATGCATGGTCGGCAGCGGCTCGATACGCACCGGCTGATCCTCGGGAATGTCGGCGAGGCGCTTGATGCACGCGAGCACGAACTCCCCGTTCACCGCCACACCACAGGTGCCACAGGACCCGTGATGGCATGACTGCCGGAACATGAGATCCGGTTCTTCCTGAAGCCGGATGTATTCGAGTGCGTCTATGATCGTCGTCCGTTCGTTGTACGGCACCGTAAATTCGCTGACCTTCTGTGTGGCCGTCCGGTACACTGCAACCGTTCGTTCATTCATACGAGTACTCCCTGGCGAAAAAAGTGACGGTAGTTCGGAAGAGGTTCACTGGCGGTCCGGCAGGGTGTATCCACGTCGAACAGGTCGCATACAACGTCAACCGTCTTTTCACCCATGGCTCTGAGCGTCGTTGCCTTACCTCCGGTCAGGCTCAGCATGCCTTCGACGTTGTCGAGCTTCGCGTGATCGCGAACGTCGAAGTCCCGACTGAGTTCCCGCCCCTCCTCTTCGGTCGACGACGCTCCAGCCAGAGGACGAACAGCAGCCCACGCCTTGTGATACGCAGTCTCCTTGAAGTCCGGCACCATCTCGATTGCTGCCTTCGTGAGAAACTCGACGTCGGCGTCGGGCACCGTACAGTCGTCCGGGTCGTCGGTCTGCCACTGCGTCGATCCGATAATGGACAGTCCTCGCTGCGGAACCAGAATGTCGCCGTCACTCGCAGGCCGCAGCCGCTCGATTATGTTGTTTACGAGCCGCCCCTGATGCGCGAGCATGGTGCCGGGGGCCGGAGTAATCGGCAGCTCTATGTCGGCCATGGCGGCGAGTCGACCGGCCCAGCCGCCTGTCGCGTTGATCACCAGATCGCATTTCACCGTTTCGTCGGCGCCGGTACGAAGGTCGTGTACCGTCACCCCAGCGATCCTGCGGCCCTCGAATACGAGCGACTCCACCCGCGTAAAGTTGCGAATAACGGCGCCGAGTTTCCGCGCTCCTGCGAAAAAGTGCATGGGCAGACGGTACGCGTCGAGGGTTCCGTCCGGCACCATTACGCCGCCGAGAAGTCCGGGATTCAAACGGGGTTCCATGGCGAGAACCTGCTCGGAGGTCAGCCACTGCGCGGGTATGTCTGCTTCAGCGCAGGCCTGTTCGAAGGTTTCGCGGAACGCCAGCTCTTCTTCGTCAAAGGCGACGAATATACCGCGATTCGCTTCTATGGCTTCGGGAGCAATGCGCGTGAGAATACGCACCTCGTCCATGCATTCCCTGCCGACTTCCCGGTCCTTCACTACGTAGCGGGCTCCGGAGTGCAGAAGCCCGTGATGGCGGCCCGTCGAGCCACAGGTCAGTTCGCCGCGCTCGAACAGCGTTGCCTTGAATCCGCGTTGTACAAGATCGTAGAGGATTGCAGCGCCGGTGCCCCCGCCGCCCACAACGACCACGTGCGTATCTGATGCATTGCTCATACGCATTGTGCGCGTAGAAAGGATTCCTTGCGCGTCGTTGTTGTGTTTTCCACCGTCTGTCAGGCTATCAGATTGACTGTTTTTGTCAAGAATGCGACGCGACGAACCAGTCTATCAGATACCGGGCCACACTCGATCGCGGGGGAATGTCGGGCAGCTCGTCCGGCCGACACCAGAAGGCATGGTCGATTTCAACGCCATCCACCTGAATTTCGCCTGCCTGGTAGTCGCACACGAATGCGATCATGAGGCTGTCGGGGAATGGCCAGGGCTGACTGCGCATGTAGCGGATGTTCCCGACGGTGATTCCCGTTTCTTCGGCGACCTCACGCGCTACGCACTCCTCGAGCGTTTCACCAGGTTCGACAAATCCGGCGATTACGCTGTAGTAGCGGGATGCGCGACGCGAGTTATGGGCGAGCAGCAGTCGGCCGTCGCGAACAACCGCCACGATTACGGCCGGAGAAATGCGCGGATACACCACCGATCCGCATGTGGGACAGCGGCGTGCCACCTCCTCCCCGACACGCACCGTCTCCGTACCACAGCAGCCGCAGTAGCGGTGGGTTCGGTCCCAGTGCGCCAGGTGCACACCCCGGGCAGCGCAGCGAAAGTCCGCTTCCGGTACGCTCCGCATGAGCTCGCGCAGCGTGTGGCAGTCGTAGCCCTCGGGCACCTGCTGTTCCGCAGGTGCGGACAGCAGACCCATCCTGGCCCCCGACGAGCACAGCCCCAGATCAACCGCTGAGGCTGCATCCAGACCGAGGCTGTTCAGGTCGGTTTGTGCGAGCAATACCCGGCCCTCCCGGGATATCAGTTTATCTTCTACACGTACGATGTACACCTGCACGCCAGCATTGTAGTGCTCACGGGTCCTGTCCGCCAGGGGGGAAACTTGACACTGCATATGACGCTCCATAGACTTGATTACAGAACAGCATATGACGTCTTCCGAACAGAAACTCCGTGATATTCTACAGCTCGACGCGGAACTCAATCGTATACAGGACGTCGACATCCTGCTCGAGCGTATTCTCTCCGAAGCGCGCAGGGTTTCAAGTGCCGACGCCGGAAGCATTTACGTCCGGCGCGAAGACGAGCTTCTGATCAGCTACGCGCAGAACGACACGCATCAGGCCAAGCTGCCACCGGGGCATAAACTCATTTACAATGTCTTTACCGTCCCGATAAGCCGCAAGACCATCAGCGGCTACTGTGCGGCGACGGGAGAACAGGTAAACATTCCAGATGTATACGAGATTCCGGACGAGGCTCCGTACGGCTTCGACCCGTCCTACGACCGGATCAGCAAGTACCGCTCCAAGTCCATGCTCGCCATTCCGCTCCGCGACCAGAACGGCACGATACTCGGCGTAATCCAGCTTATAAACAAGAAGAACCCCGACGGTTCTGTCGGGGAGTTCGATGCAGATGACGAACTCATTACCATGCATTTCGCCACAAACGCGACGGTCGCGCTGCAACGGGCACAAATGACCCGCGCCATAATCCTTCGCATGATCCGCATGGCAGAGCTGCGCGATCCGAAGGAAACCGGGCCCCACGTAAACCGGGTGGCGGGCTATTCGGTGGAAATCTATGAGCGCTGGGCGCAGAAAAAAGGCTACGATCAGGCGCAGATAGACCGGGCGCGTGACAACCTTCGAATGGCGGCCATGCTCCACGACGTGGGAAAAGTGGCCATCTCCGATGCCATTCTCAAGAAACCGGCGAAGTTCACCGACGAAGAGTTCAACATCATGAAGACCCACACCTGGATGGGCGCACGGCTCTTCGCCGACAGGCAGTCGGAGTTCGACGACATCGCCGCAGAGGTCGCGATCAGTCATCACGAAAGCTGGGACGGTACGGGCTATCCCGGGAAGATCGATGTCAATACTGGCGAACCCTACGAGACGGACGACAGCGGGCGTCCCGTAGGGTTCAGAGAAGACGAGATTCCGATCTACGGGAGAATCGTATCGATTGCGGACGTGTACGATGCGCTCAGTTCGCGCAGGGTCTACAAACAGGCCTGGTCCGAGGACGATGTCATAGACGAGATCAAAAAACTCAGCGGAATAAAGTTCGACCCGGACGTCGTTGAGTGTTTTCTCGAAGTACTGCCGAACATCCGGCAGATTACGGAAAAATACAAGGACCCCGAACCACCAGCAGGCGAATGACCGCGCGGGTCGGAACCGCCGCCGACGGCGGCGATTCCGGTACGTTGTTTATGCTTCCTTGTAGGCCTGAACAAGATCGTCGAGCGCCTTCTTTCCATCACCAAAATACATCAGTGTGTTGTCGAGCGCGAAGAGGGGATTCGCTATACCGGCGAACCCCGGACTCAGACTTCGTTTGATAACCACCACCGTACGCGACTTGTCCACGTCGAGAATTGGCATGCCCGAAATTGGCCCTCCAGCTTCACGAGCTGACGGATTCACGACGTCGTTCGCACCAATAACAATGCTGACGTCGGTATTCTTGAAGGTCGGATTGATCTGATCCATTTCCTTCAGCTTGTCGTAGCTGATCGCTTCCTCGGCAAGCAGTACGTTCATGTGGCCGGGCATGCGTCCGGCAACCGGATGTATGCCGAACTCGACCGTGATATCGTCGGCTTCCATTGCCTCGGTCAGCTGCCGCACGGCCGACTGCGCCCGGGCCACAGCCATGCCATAGCCTGGTACAAACACGACCCGTCGCGCCGTCTTCAGAATCATTGCCACTTCGTCGGCGTTCGTGCTCTTGATCTTTCCGTCGTAGATATCGTCAGTCGCAGCCTTTTCAGGGATGGCTCCCATGCCTCCGAAGAGAACGTTCGCAAGCGAACGGTTCATGGCCTTGCACATGATCTGCGTCAGGATAATGCCGGACGCTCCTACCAGCGATCCCGACACGATCAGAATCGTGTTGGAGAGGACGAAACCGGTCGCGGCAGCGGCCAGTCCCGAATAGGAGTTCAGGAGCGCAATGACAATGGGCATGTCGGCTCCGCCAATGGGAACAACGAGCAGAAGGCCAAGCAGACCCGCAACCGCTGTGAGAATCCAGAACAGCGACATGTCAGCGGGCTCGAGAATAACCATGACTGCACCTGCAACGGTCAGGCCTGCGACGAGGATCTTGACGATCTGTTCGCCGCGGTAGCGGACCGGCTGCTCGGTCACGAGGCCCTGCAGCTTCGCAAACGCGACAACCGAGCCGGTGAAGGTAACCGCACCAATGATCGCACTCAGAACCGTTGCAATGGAGACCTGCAGCGACAGTTCTCCGGCTCCCGCGCCGCTGATAATTCCGACTGCCTGCATGAGCGCAGCAGCTGCAACCAGCACAGAAGCGCCACCGCCGAAGCCGTTAAACAGCCCGACAAGCTGCGGCATCGCAGTCATTTTGATCGTCAGCGCGAGCACTGCCCCGAGCGCTGCTCCGCCCGCCATACCGGCAATGAGCACCGGTCCGTTGAGCATCTGCTGATCTACGAGCGTCACGACGACGGCAATGAGCATGGCAATAGCGCCGAGCAGGTTGCCGCGAACAGCGCTTCGCGGATGCGTCAGACCTTTCAGTCCCAGAATAAAGAGTACCGCAGCTATGAGATACGCAAGATTTACAAAATCGAATTCCATGAACAGACCCCTACTTCCTGAACTTCTTGAGCATGCGGTGCGTCACGAGAAAACCGCCAACGACGTTGGTCGTCGCGAACACGAGCGCGGTCACACCAAGCACGGCCGCAAGCGGCCCGCTTCCGGATCCGCTCGCCACTATCGCCCCTACGAGCGTTATACCGGATATCGCGTTCGATCCGGACATGAGCGGGGTATGCAGAATGGGCGGTACCTTGGTAATTACTTCAAACCCGACAAATACAGCCAGGGCGAAAATGGTCAATATCATTACAAAACTGGTGTCCATGCTGTTTCTACTCCTTTTCGTATGCAGCCTTCAGAAACTGACCGCGGATTTCGCCATCGTGAATGACCAGCGTGGAATCGGTGATCTCGTCTTCCAGGTCGACAGTCAACTCACCCTCGCGCACGATGTTCTGCAGGAAGGTAACCATGTTCTTGCTGTACAGCTGCGAGGCGCTTCCGGCCATCTCCGACACGAGATTCAGCGGGCCGATAATTGTCACGCCGTGCGCAACGACCGTTTCTCCCGGTTTCGTCAGCTCGCAGTTCCCTCCCCGTTCGGCGCCGAGGTCGACAATGACGGAGTTCGGCTGCATGCCGGCTACCATTTCGGCGGTGACAAGTCGTGGGGCAGGTTTACCGGGTACGGCTGCCGTTGTAATGACAACATCACTTTCGGCGAGTACGGTTTTCATCATCTCCCGCTGCTTTTCATAAAACGTCTCGTCCATTTCCTTCGCGTAGCCACCAGAGCCTTCCGCGCTGTCGCCAAGGTCCAGTTCCACGAACTTCGCCCCGAGGCTTTCTGCCTGTTCCTTCGCGGCGCTGCGAACATCGTAGGCGCTGACCACCGCCCCGAGACGCTGTGCCGTCGCAATGGCCTGCAGCCCCGCGACCCCCACGCCGACGATAAACACTTTCGCCGGAACTATGGTTCCGGCTGCGGTCATCATCATCGGGAACATTTTCGGCAAGGTGGTCGCCGCGGTCAGAACCGCCTGATACCCCGCGAGGTTTGCCATGGACGACAGGACGTCCATGCTCTGCGCGCGGGTTATGCGTGGAACAAGCTCGAGCGAAAACAGGGATGCCTTTCCCTGGACCATTGTGTCGAAGGATTCGTGTTTCCGGTACGGGTCCGCCATGCCGACCCAGATCTGTCCTGCATGACCAACTTCGGCAGCAGCACCACCGTCCGCCGAGGCGGCACATCTGACGCTTGCAATGACATTGCTTTCTGCGACAATGGCTGCCCGGTCGCCACGGACCGCGCCTTTTTCCTCGTACTCGCTGTCGGCGTAACCCGCCGCCGCACCCGCACCTGTTTCAAACCGCACTTCACAGCCGATTTTCTGCAGCAGGGAGACATGCGCCGGGACAATGGCAACACGTTTCTCGCCGGGTGCTGTTTCTTTAAGCACACCTACAATCATGATGAGATACTCCTTTTGGGTTCAGTCGTGAACGTGGAGAGTCTAACAGGTTATCGATCAAGAAACCATGCTCTGATCCACACCCTCACTATTTTTCGTGATGCAGGATCAAATCTGAGACGATTTTGCCACCGGAAACAACCAGGGGCATGCCCCCGCCGGGGTGGCAGCTTCCGCCGCAGAAATACAGCCCGTGATACCGTTTCGAACGGTTGGGATGCCGGAGAAAGGCAGCCGTTCTGCTGTTCGATGAGATGCCATAGAGCGATCCGCGGTAGCTGCTTGTGCGCTCGGCAATGTCAGCGGGCGTCATGACCGCTTCGGTCTCGATATGTTTCTCTACGTCGACGCCGATTCGCGAAGAAATCGTTGCCAGCGCAGTTTTGCGGACACGCTCGGCCTCTGCAGACCAGTCCTGACCATTATCGTACGGCGCGTTTACAAGCACAAACCAGTTCTCGCCGTGATCGGGTGCGTCGGCAGGCGACGACTTGGAGGTAATGTTCACGTATACGGTCGGATCGTCCGGGCAGACGCCTTCTTCGAAGATCTGCCTGAACTCGCTGCGGTAGTCCCGGGAGAAGAAAATATTGTGATGCGAGAGCTCCGGACACTCGCGGCCAACGCCCCAGTAGAATACGAGTGCCGACGAGCTCGGCTCAAGCGACTCGTACCTCAGGAGTTCGGGCGCATCGGGCTCTGAAAGAAGATCGCGATACGCGATGGTGACGTCGGCGTTACAGACGACTGCCTGCGCGGGTACGTGAGCCCCGTTCACGCTGACCCCGGTTACCCTGCGACGACGTTTGTCCTGACGCCAGGTTATCTGTTCCACCCGCTCGCCACGGTGTATGTGAACGCCAAGTTCGCGGGCAAGCTGTTCCAGCGCCCGCGGAATCGCGTGTATACCGCCTTCCACGGCGTACGCACCGCCCCGGTATTCGACGTGCGGAATAATGTTCAGGGTTGCCGGGGTCTGAAAAGGGTCCGATCCGTTATAGGTCGCGTAGCGCTCGAACAGTTGCCGGGCGTGGGGCGTTTCGAAGTGGCGTTCTACCGACTGCGCCATGGTCCGCAGCGGGTCAATGCCGGGCAGACGGAGCAGAGACGCAAGAAAACCGAAGCGTACATAGGACGATGCTTCATGCAGGCTCCGGTTCAGAAACATATCCGCGGCAATGGAATAAATGCGACTGGAATAGTCGAGAAATCGCTTGAGGTTCGCCGGATTCTCGCCCGCCCGTTCGTGTAACTCCCGTGCAAACCGTTCCTCGTCGGCCCAGGCGCTCAGAGAAACGCCGTCGGGGTAGAAGTACCGGCAGACCTCCGGGAGCGGGATCAGCGTGACGTAGTCTGCCAGATCACGGCCTGCCACACGAAACAGATCCTCGAACACCCCCGGCATGGTTACCAGAGACGGTCCGGTATCGAAACGATACCCGTCGCGTGTCATAGTGCCGGCCTTACCGCCGACGTAGTCCGATCCGTCGTATACAGCCACCTGCCAGCCCCGTGCAGCGAGTCGGATCGCCGCCGAGAGTCCGCCAAGTCCTGCGCCAATAACTACAGCTACACGTTTATCGTTCATGGTATGTCGCCTACACTCCTGAGTCGGAATCCCGTCGGGCTACTGCGCCGAAGCGCGTATGTCCTCTACCAGGGCACGATGCGCCTCGGTTCCGAGCGCCGACTGATCCTCCGGTAGCCATCGATCAGACTCGAACAGACCCCTCAGATACTTGGCTTCGAGAATTCGCTGCGCCGATGCTTCGATTCGATTCGCCGTCAGCACCCCCTGTGCGACCGCGTCGCGAATCGCGTTTCGTGCGACCACTGCATTGCGTGGCTGCAATAGAATATCGCTCCCTGCATCCACAGCGGCAACTGCCAGCTCTGCGGTCGAAAACCGGGAGGTAACAGCCTCCATGACGAGACTGTCTGTAACAATCAGGCCATCGAATTCCATATCCTGACGGAGCAGCTCTTCGAGCGCCGCGCGGCTCAGCGTAACCGGCAGGTCGGAGCCGAACACGTTCGGTACGTCGATGTGTGCCGACATTATTCCATCCACGCCTGTCGCTATAGCGCGCCGGAACGGAAGCAGTTCGATCGTTTCAAGGCGCTCGCGGTCGTGCGGAATTACGACACGCTGCACGTGGCTGTCTTCGTAGCTGTCACCGTGACCCGGAAAGTGTTTTACCACCGAGAGGACGTGCTCGCTTTGTAACCCGGCGATCATCTGCTCGACCATGTCGGATACGCGATGCGGGTCTGTACCGAATGCCCGCGAGCCGATAACCGTGTTCGCCGGGTTCGTAAGCACGTCGGCGACAGGTGCGAGGTTCATGTTGATGCCGAGCGCTCGTAACTCGCGGGCGATGGCCTGGCCGACACGAAAGGCATACTCCGGGTTTCCGGTGCGACCGATTACCTGGGCAGACGGAAAACGTGTCGCGGTCATGTCAGCGCTGTTTGTCAGCCTGCTGACGACACCGCCTTCCTGATCGACTGCCACGAACAGAGGTGTACTCGACAAGGCCTGCAGCGCGGCAATAAACGTACTGGTCTGGACAGGATCGGCGATATTCTGGCCGAACAGGATCAGCCCGCCCGGTTGTACGTCCGCAAGCTCCGTGCGTATGCGATCGGTCACGGCCCGGACGGGCACGGTCCCGGTATCGAAGATGTACGCCGGCATGATCATCTGCCCGATCTGCTCGTCGAGGGACATGTTCGCGACGCGCTGAGCGGCGAGCAGTCGTGCCCGCTCGCGACGCAGTGCATCGGTCAGCGACGGGTCGTCGAACGAAAGATCAGTAATGGATACTTCAACCGGTCGATCGGCTTCAGAACCCGGAAAAACCGGCAGCACAGCGAGGTCCGAGTCGCGGTCTCGTGCTTCGTCTCCGGACGGAGTTTCGCCCGACGGCGCAGTCGGCTCGGCATCCTGGTCAGGAGTTTCGTCCTGTTGCGGTGCGTCGTCCTGTTCGGGTGCTTCATCCGGTTCCCGCGACTCATCCGGTGCCGGAGGCTGTTCGTGTTCCGGCGCCTGTGCGGGGTGTCCATTGCTGTCCGGTGAATCGCTGTCCGGAACCGGTGCGCTCGCGCAGGCAGCAAACACGTACAGGGCAAGCAGACAGGGGAGTACACGTCGCGACAGATTCAACACCGGACCCCACTCCTCTTACTTCGCGAGACTGTGAAACCGGCCGCCCGATCGATTGATAATTCGGTCAACGAGTCTCGGCGCAAGACGATCGAGGGTGAGCAGCAGCCACCCCTTGGGCGTCAGGATGCGACGATATTTCCGTTTACATATCATGGACAGAATTTCGGCGGCCACGTCGCGCTGGGTCATATCGTGTTTGCGTTTGGAGTGCATGACAGACCCGTCTGCGTTGTAAATTTCCTTGTCCGGGTCGTTTTCCGTGAACCCGACGTAGATAATTCCGACGTGGAGCCCCGTATTCGCAGTCTCGGCCCGAATGGACTGCGCGAGGGCGGTCAGCGCCATTTTTGCCGCCGAATAAATCGAAATTCCCGGGAAGCCGCGCATGCCGGACACGCTCGACACAAAGAGCACGCTTCCCGAGCGCGAAAGCAGATCCTGAAAAAAGGCCTGTGTCGACAGCGAAGCTCCAATGACGTTTGTGCGCATGACGCTTTCGAGTACGTCGGTTTTTATGTCGCCGAAGGCGCCGCGCATCGACGTACCAGCGTTGTTGATTAGAATATCGCAACCCGTGTGCTCGTCGGCAGCGCGTTTCAGGGCCTGTGAGGTCGCCGGATCGCAGATATCCCCGACAACGGTCGAAACAGTGCCGCCCTTCGCCCGGAGCGATTCCGCCACCGCCTGCAGTTTGGTTTCGTTTCTTCCGTGGATGACCACCCTGGCCCCCGCCTCGACGCACAGATGCGCGGTTTCACGACCAATGCCGCGGCTGGAACCTGTGATAACGACCGTTTTACCCGCCAGCGTACGAAAACGGCGAGCGAGAGAAGAGGATTCCGACATTCACTGTACTCCTTTCGGGATTGTAGCACGGTCGGGACCGGATTAGAACAGTTCGTATTGTCTGATCTCGCGGATTTGCACTGTCACCCGAACCGTCGCGGTGTATTGCTCACGCCGGATCGCCAGCACCGGAGGTTGCGAGAGAAGGACGTCGGCCACGATTTCGGCTGGACGATTCGGAGTTTCACGACGGGCCTGCACCAGAACGGCCCGGACAATCGCGTCCCGTATCGCGTCCTGCATGCCTTCGGGACCCGAGAAATAGTGCGCGCGTCCTGTCGCCGACGATCGAGCGACACTCGACACCAGGAACTGCTCCCGCGATACTCGCTGTTCGTTATCCGGCGTGAAAAGGAAGACTCCATACACCCGCCCCTCCGACTCACGGACCTCACGTGTACGCAGTCCGGGGTGACCGGCCGCAATGACCGATCGCAACTCGACCTCGGATCGTTCGACAACCCCCCGAGCCGGTTCGGCAGGAACGACTCGCACGCTGACGCCGTAGGTCATGGCGCTGAAGACAAACCTGGCGGTGTCGAGAAGCCTCAGGACCCCACCCTCGGCGCTCCACGGCTCGCGTTCCCGTTCCGACAGAAATGGTTCGAGCTCCGCCCACAGTTCGGCCTGAAGGAGCATGTCCGTCGCACCGATCTGTGGCGCATGCGAGAATAAAAGGAGACACACAGTCACGAGTACGGATAGCCGGTACTTCACATGTACAGATATCGGCACCGATCGTGGTCTTCCGCAGCCGGCTGACAGGATTCGCTGTCGCCGTTAATCCCGGCCGAAGAACACCCGAAGCGAGTTCACGTTCAGTCGCAGCAACAGATACAGGAAGGCCGCGACAAAACCGGCGAGGTGCGTCAAATGGGCCACGCCGCTCCCCGGGCTCGTAATGCCGCGGAACAGCTCAAGCGCCGTAAAACCGAGGACAAGCACCGGCGCCTTCATGGGAATAATCGCGAACAGAAAGATGATGGAATCCGGAAAAAATGTCGCGTAGGCGAGAAGCGTTGCAAACACGGCACCGGATGCGCCGAGAAGCTGTATCTGCACCAGACCGGTAGCCCAGTAAATACCCAGTGACAGGAGCCCGGCGAGCAGGCCGGAAAAGAGGTAAAACACGAGAAACTCGGTGGAACCTATCCTGCGTTCGACCTGGGACCCGAAAATGAACAGTCCGAACATATTAAAGAGGATATGCCCCCACCCGAACGGAGAATGCACGAACATGTAGGTGAAGGGCTGCCAGACCATGCGACCGTATATGGTTTCGAGGGGGTTCATTGCGAGGACATAAAGAAAATCCGGCACGAAATTGGTAACTGCGTACACGAGCACATTCGCTCCGACAAGCCACAGCACGGCATTGTACTGTCGATAGGCAAAGGGCCGACGCAGCACGGCGTTGTTGTTCATGCACAGTAATGTACGCGAAGCCGGAGGGCTGCGGCAACACTGGCGTGTAGGCGATTGCTGTCTGTCGGCAGTACGTTGAGGAATATGAGACGTTTTCTGTTCCCGACTGCCGTACTGACTCTGGTACTGATCGTGTCCTGCGCAAGCCCGGACAGGTTCGGGCCATTTCCTCCGGACCACACCCCTGAACCCCTCGGGGACGTCCTCTTCATTGGCGACGACGGCAATGTATACACGGTCGATCCCGAAAGCCGGGAAACCACCGCGCTGACCGATCTGAGCGTACGCTACGGCGGCACGCCGCACAGCTACGATCAACCGCACTGGTCACCAGACGGTATGAAGATCAGCTACGTTGCCATGCATCGCTCTGAGCGCAGCGGACGATCGTATTATCTCTACGTTCACGATCTGGCCAGCGGCGCTGTTCGAACGCACGAGGTTACTGCGGCCCAGCCGCCCGCGTATACGCAGTGGGCACCAGACAGCCGCAGGCTCTCGTTTCTGGTGCAAAGCGAAGAGACCGGGCTGCTGGAAATTGTTGTCTGGGATACAGAAACCGATCACACAGTGCGGGTACTGAATAATCGGCCATTGTTCTGGGACTGGAGCCCGTCGGGTGACTTTCTTGTCGCACACGGTGGCACATCGTCGCTCCGCGGCGGCAGTGGTACGGTCTCCATCGTACGATTTGATACCGCAGCGGAGCCGACGGTGAACGAGCTCGACGTACAGGCGGGGTATTTTCAGGTGCCTGCCATTGCTCCTTCGAGTGATGCGTTCGCGATGGGAGTTTTTTCACAGGAGACAGGGACGTCACTGGCTGTCCGGAGTATCGAAACCGGAGAAACCGTCATTCGAGGCCCGCTGTTCAGCGCGGGAGCTTTCGGGTGGTCACCAGATGGGGAGTGGATCGCATACATAACAGGGCTGCGACGACCCACCGGCGAAATCACGGGAAATCTCCGGATCGCACAGCGAGAGAGTGACGTCCGCCTTGTTTCTGACCGCAGCAGGTCACTGCCCGTGCAGGAGGACTCCAGGGCACCATCGCTCGGTGGTGTAAACGCGTTCTACTGGAGTCCGGACGGCGCCCATCTGGCGTTTTACCGGACCGATCGCCAGCAGAACGATGCCGGGCAGCTGGTACTCGAAGTTCGCCTCGGGTTCATTGAGACCGCTACCGGGCGCGCGTTCGAGCTTCCCCCGGAAAGACCGACGACGAGCCTGTCGAGTGTCATCATCCCATACTTTGACCAGTACGCTCGCTCGGGCAGCATGTTCACCACCGACGGCAGCGGGTTTCTCATGAACGTGCAGACGCCGGATAATCGGCCGGGGATCTACCTCGTGGACGTGGCATCGCGTACGGCAGAACTCATTGCGTACGGCCACATGCCCGTATTTCGACCGACTGGTTCCGGGGAGCAATTGTCGAGCGAAAGCCTTTGACAGTACACTCGGCAACTGTGAACACACTACAGGAAAACTACTACTTCCCTCTCGACCGTTATATCTCGCAGGAGCGGATGGACCGCCTGCGGGACTTTACCCGAGGTAAGGAAACGCCTCTTCTGGTCGTCGACCTGGATCTTGTCCGGGAGCGCTACGAGTTGTTTCAGAAGACCATGCCCTTCGCAAAGGTCTACTACGCGGTAAAGGCAAACCCCATGGACGAGGTTATTGAACTGCTTCGCGATCTGGGCAGCAGTTTCGATGTCGCAACCAGATACGAACTGGACCAGCTGCTTCGTCTGGGGGTCGATCCGGCGCGCATGAGTTACGGAAATACGATCAAAAAACGCGCTGACATCCAGTACTTTTACGAGAACGGTGTCCGCCTGTTCTGCAGTGACAGTTTTGAGGACACGCAGAACATTGCGCAAAACGCGCCTGGGTCAAAGGTGTTTTTCCGACTCATTACCGAAGGCACCGGAAGCGACTGGCCGCTGTCGCGGAAGTTCGGTGCGCATTCCGACGTTCTGTACAATCTCGCGCTTCGGGCACGGGATCTCGGTCTGATTCCGTGGGGCTTGAGCTTTCACGTCGGGAGCCAGCAGCGGGACATTGGCCAGTACGACGACGGTATCTCCCGGGCGAAATATCTCTTTACCTGTCTTCAGGACGAAGGCATAGAGCTGCAAATGATCAACATCGGCGGCGGGTTCCCTGCGAACTACGTTGACCCGACCCTGCCCATGGAGACCTACGCGAGCGAGATCAAGCGTTTTCTGCACGAAGACTTTGGCGACGAACTTCCCGAGGTACTTATTGAACCTGGACGTGGCATGACTGCCGACGCCGGAGTCATTGTCTCGGAGATCGTGCTGGTGGCCAAAAAGGCGAAGAACGGGCTGTATCGATGGGTGTTCCTCGACGTCGGCATGTTCGGCGGGCTTATCGAGACCTTTAACGAAGCGATCCGCTATCCCATCTACTTCGACAAATCAGGAAAATCGGAAGAGATTATTCTCGCAGGCCCGACCTGTGACAGCATGGATATCATGTATCAGAACTTCCGGTACCGCATGCCGCACAGCTGCGGCATCGGCGACCGGGCCTACATCCTTTCCACAGGCGCATATACGCAGAGCTACAGCTCGGTGAACTTCAACGGCTTTCCACCGCTGCAGGCATGCGTCCTTCCCGCGTCGCAATGAAACGTAAACCCGACCACTACACCGAACGGGCACGGAAAGAAGGCTTCCCGGCCCGCAGTGTCTACAAGTTCGACGAGTTACAGCATCGCTTCCGGCTGGTGAACCGGGGCGATACCGTACTCGATATCGGTGCATCGCCGGGCAGCTGGACGCTTCGGCTGCTTGAGCTTGTCGGGAAAGAAGGAACCGTGGTCGCGCTCGATCGCAAGGAGCTTCCTGAGCTGACCCGCGCAGGAAACACGGCTGTGTGCATGCAGGCAGACATAACCGAGCCGGCCGAATACGGCGATCTCGAGCGCTACGCGCCGTTTGACGCGATTGTCAGCGACGCAGCCCCGAATACGAGCGGGCACCGCACGCTCGACACAGCAAGATCCGCAGTCATTGTCGAGTCGTCACTTGAACTTACCGGGCAGCTGTTAAAGCCGGGAGGCAATGCCGCGTTCAAGCTCTTCCAGGGAGGGGACGAACAGGCCATTCTGGCTACCGCACGCGACATGTTCGAGAAAGCCCGAATCGTGAAGCCAAAGGCCTGCCGCGACGAGAGCTTTGAAGTGTTTCTTGTCTGCACCGGACGAACGGCCACGTGAGAGCGGGATCTCGCGTGGCTCAGCTCTGCCGGTGTTCGAGATGCAGGAATATGTTTTCCAGCGCGTCGGCTGGCATGCCGTCCGGAAGGAGATTGAGTTCGGCGCGTGCGCGCTGCAGATAGCGTGCGGCTTCGCGGGATGCTTCCTCGACACCGCCCCGCCCGACAACGTCGCTCAGTACGGTCTGCACAATCTGACGCTTCGCCCGGGCGGGCGCCGCGGTAACCGATCGATGCCATGAAGCAAGCTCGTTCGGTCCTGATGCCGCGATAATGAGGGGAAGGGTCAGTGTTCCGGCGAGAAGATCGGCTCCGACGGGTTTTCCGGTTATCTTCGGATCTCCGGAAATATCCAGAACGTCGTCCTGTATCTGAAATGCCGTACCAAGACAGTAGGCTATCCGACGCAACCGTTGCAGCAGCTGCCCTGTCGCGCCGTGTTCGCTCGCTCCGAGGGTCAGGGACAGAATAAACATGGCCGTGGTCTTCCCGAAGATGCGCCGCATATACTCCCGCCGCGTAAGCGCCGGGGCTTCCGCGTTTCTGAGTTCCGACTCGCACATGCGCGAAACACCTCGCGCGAGTACCCGTGCCTGATCCGGAGACGCGTGATCCGCGAAGAGCTCAAAGGTAAGGCTGAACAGAAAGTCCCCCATGAGCACTGCGTCGTGAGCGCCGTATTGTCGGTGCAGCGCCATGCGACCTCGCCTGTGAGACGCCTGATCGAGAATGTCGTCGTGTATGAGCGTTGCCGCATGCAGAAGTTCGACACCTGCCGCGAGGCGGATCGCACTCTGCGGTGCTGATACCCCTGCCTCGTGTTCACCTCGCTCGGCTGCCGCCAGCCGCGCCCCGATGAGTACAAGGGCCGGTCGCAGGCGCTTACCACCGCTACGAACGAAGTCTGCCAGACCTTCGCGAATGCGAAGAGCCTGGCGATCAAGATTGCGCCTGATTTCGGCGTCTGTCAGATCAAGGTCGTGCAGCAGGTCGGGGAACTGCCCCCAGAACATTCCGGGGGCGGGTTTTCCCATGTCGGTTTTCGATACGGTTACGGGCGTGGTTCGCCGGTGTACAGATACGTACGCTTGGCTATCCATGTGCTGTTCCACCAGTTTTTCAACCACCTCATGACGTAATGATCAAGACCAAGACCACGTCCGGCACCACCAAGAAGTACGAAGGATGCCGTCATGTACCAGTACAGTTCAACGTTCCCCCATCCGGATACAATGAAGAATCCACACATTCCTATTGATGCTGCGGCCGAAAGGAAGGTAAACAGTCCGACGATCAGACATACTCCGATTACGACCTGCGCAATTACGGCTCCCGCCTGGGCTCCGTACGCGACTATGGGGTGTATGCTGAGGAAGGTCTCTGCAAACCACTCGTAGATCCCTATCGGCTCACTCAGAATCGATGTCTGCCATACTCCGGTGCGCCCCATACCACCAGGCGTTGCACTCGTTGCGGCACTGATTTCGTCGGTAAGGCCTGGAAGAAATATGTTGTTCGGCGACGGCCTGAGAATACCGTCGGGTCCGGGGTTAAGCCACCCGGTAGAGACCTTGTACAGCCCTTCTGTCAACCACTTGATTCCAAGGAATACACGAACGGGCAGAGCCCAGTAGACCGGAATCTTGTACGAAAAGTGCTCGCGGGTGATCGTTCGGCCATTCTTGACGTCCAGGAACTGGCCCCGAATATACTCCCACACCGCGTTTACTCCGGCAACGCCGAACAGGTAGTGCAGGTTAATGAGGTGCTTCACGCCCAGTGCCAGGAAGCCACTCATACTCATGCCACCGACGTGCGCCACACCGACCTTGCTTCCAAGAGACACCATGTGACCATGGTAGTTGCTCTTGAAGGGCTTCATGGGCTTTCGCTCCATGTCGGCAATAATGTTGTGCGACGCGGTATGCGCGGTCTGCAGGGCCGTTTCAACGATCTGCGGCAGCACCGTGTCGTTCTCGACAAACCAGATCATGTCTCCGACCATGAAGACATTCTCGTAGTCCACGCTCTGCATGAACTCGTTGACCTTGATGCGTCCACGCTGGCCTGCAATACACATATCGTCGTCGTCGAAATGACACCCCGCCATGCCGTGGATGCCTTCGGGGGACGCCTGCACTGCACCAGCACTCGGCGATACCGAACCCTTGGTCAGCTCGATTTTCGACGTGAACTCGGAACCGTGTACGCCGGCTGTCCAGATAAAGGTCTCTGTCCTGATAGGGTCCTGGCCTTCCAGCTCTACGACACCAGGCTTTGCACCGGTAATCTTCGTGCTCAGCATGAAGTCACATCCGTTCTTCTCGA
>SKKC01000180.1 GCA_007121695.1 Spirochaetales bacterium
GACCGTGGTCGCCCCGTTGGCAAGCGGCCCGTAGACAACGTAGCTGTGCCCCGTAATCCAGCCGACGTCCGCCACGCAGGCGTAGACGTCCCCTTCGCGGTAATCGAATACCAGCTCGTGCGTCAGCGAGGTGTAGAGCAGATAGCCGGCTGTCGTGTGTGCAATGCCTTTGGGCTTTCCGGTACTTCCCGAGGTGTACAGGAGAAAGAGCGTATCCTCTGAACTCATGGCCTCCGCCGGGCAGTAGGGCCGTTCCAGTCGCATGGCTTCGTCGAGGTCAACGTCGCGGGGTGGAAACAACGGCACGCTGACCCCGGTGCGTTTTGTCACGAGCACGTGGCGAACCGATGGCGCCGCCATGACCGCCTCGTCGACGGTGCGCTTCAGCGGAATGACCTTACCACCGCGAAGCCCCTGGTCGGCGGTAATGACGATCTCCGCCTGCGCGTCGTTAATGCGGTCTCGAAGCGCCTCGGCGCTGAATCCGGCGAACACGACGGTATGCACCGCGCCGATTCGCGCGCACGCAAGCATGGCCACCGCAGCCATGGGGATCATGGGCAGATAGATGGCCACTCGATCGCCCTTGCGGACACCGTAGCGCTTGAGCACGTTTGCAAAACGACAGACATCCGCGTGCAGTTCTCGATAGGTAATGTGGCGCACGAGGTCGGGCGTATCGCCCTCCCAGATAATCGCTGTCTGATCGCCGCGGGTGTGAAGGTGGCGGTCAAGGCAGTTGGAAGATACGTTCAGTGCACCATCAAGAAACCACGCGATTGAGCCCGTGGTAAAGTCAACGTCCTGTACGGTACGGAAGTCGCGCATCCACTCCAGACGCGACCGGGCTGTCTCTGCCCAGAAGGTATCCGGGGCGTGAACGCTCCGCGAATACATGTCACGATACGCGTTCATGGACGGCACGTGAGCATCAGACACCCACGTGTAGCCCTTTCCTGTAAACACTGACTGGTCTGCCATTCCGAATTCTCCTCGAGAATGATTGTCCGTGAGGTTTCCCGAGCCGTCAATAAAATTCCGTACGAGTTTGAACGTTACGGTCGTATCCGCGCCAGGATAAATCCGTCGTATCCCTTCGCTCCGACCGTCTGTATCGCGGTCGCTTCCACCCGCGTCTCCCGGGACAGCCGGTCTACGCAAGCCCGGACACCCTGGACGCGAGAGTCGGTTGTCTCGGGATTCGCGACCTCACCCGTGCGTACAACGTTATCAAGGACAATAAGACTACCAGGACGTGTCAGCTTCAGGGCGAACTCGAAATACGTTGTGTAGGATTCCTTGTCTGCGTCTATAAACACGAAATCGAACGGAGGAGTGTTCTGCGACGCGAGCGCCGCAAGGCTGTCTTTGGCTGGGCCCGTCTGTATCGTGACCTTGTCGGCGAGCCCTGCATCGATCAGATTCTGTCGCGCTACCTCCACGTGCTTTTTATCGAGCTCACATGTAATGAGCTTCCCATCGTCGGGCAGTGCACGCGCAAGCCAGATCGTGCTGTATCCGCCGAGTGTTCCAATCTCGAGTATTCGTGTAGCTCCCATGGATGCTGCCAGGATCGAGAGCATTCTGCCCTGGTTCGGAGCAACGGCGATCTCCGGCAGGCCCGCGTCCACGCTGCGATCAAGCGCATGCAGCAGTTCAGGGTCACTGATACTGAGGGCAGCATCATAATATCTGTCTACTTCTTCCCAGCGGGACGTGTCGACACTCATTTTTATTCCTCCTGAAACATAAAAAGCACTTGATTTAATATTGTATTTTTAATATATAGTTATCACAGAACACGGAGATGTAACGATGAAAGAATTGCTTATTATAGGTGGTGTAGCCGCAGGCGCAACAGCGGCAGCGCGGGCCCGACGCCTCGACGGAAACATTAACATCACAATCCTCGAACAGGGAGCGGATGTCTCGTTTGCGAACTGCGGACTTCCCTACTACATCGGGGGAGATATCGAACACCGCTCATCGCTTATTCTTGCGAGCCCCGAGACCTTCTGGGATCAGTATCGCGTCCACGTCCATACCAATACCGAAGCGCTTCGCATAGACCGCGAAGGCCAGACCGTACTCGCACGCAACAGCGAAACCGGCGAGGAACAGACCTGTTCGTACGACGCGCTGATCCTTGCGCAGGGAGGCAAACCTATTGTGCCCCCGCTCCCCGGGGTCGAGAAGGATCACGTATTTCAGCTCTGGACCCTGGATGATATGGACCGCATAGACCGCTACATTCGCGACACCTCACCGGAAACGGCCGCCGTTGTCGGCGGTGGATTTATAGGACTTGAGATGGCGGAGGCACTGGCGAAACGGGGACTCGGCGTACGCCTCGTGGAGATGGCACCGCAGGTCATGCCGAACCTTGAACGCGAGATTGCCGGGTTTCTGACCAAAGAACTGCAGGATTACGGCGTCTCGCTGCATCTCGGGACCTCGCTGGAGCGAATCGGGGACGAGGCACTGTCGCTTTCGGATGGTACCGAGGTCGATGCCGACATGGTACTCCTGTCGGTAGGCGTTCGCCCGACGCTCAAACTGGCAACTGACGCGGGGCTTACGCTGGGGCCTGCAGGCGGCCTCGCGATCAACACGCACCTTCAGACGAGCGACCCGCACATTTTCGCAGCGGGTGACATGGTCGAAATCGAGCACACCGTACTCGGTCGCACCGTCCGCATGCCGCTTGCAGGCCCCGCGAACCGACAGGGCCGCCTGGCGGCGGAGAACGCGGTTGCCGTGCTCACGGGGCGCACCTCGGCGGCGGGCGCGGAAAACGCCTCGGCGGCGGGCGGCGTCACCGGTGTCGCAGAAAACGCCCCGACGGCGGAGAACGCTGCCCCGGGCGACGATGCGGCAACCGCGAGCACGCCCTCGGCGGCCGACACTGCGGTCACCGCCGTCCTGCCCGCCATGCGCTCCTACCGCGGCGCCGGTGGCAGCTCCGTAGTGAAGGTCTTCGACGCAGTCGCAGGCGCCACCGGCTTGAGTCTCAGCCAGGCCCGCGAGGC
>SKKC01000139.1 GCA_007121695.1 Spirochaetales bacterium
GAAGCTTGGTCTCGAGTGCCGGGTCTACATGGGCGAGGTCGACATGCGGCGGCAGAAACCGAACGTCTTCTGGATGGAGATGTACGGGGCAGAGGTGGTGCCGGTGACCTCCGGCGCGCGCACGCTCAAGGACGCGGTGAACGAAGCGATGCGTGACTGGTCTGCGAACTTCGCGGACACACACTATCTGCTCGGAAGCGCGCTCGGCCCGAGCCCCTTTCCCGACATGGTCCGGGAGTTTCAGAGCGTCATAGGTACGGAGGTTCGCGCGCAGCTTTCGGAACAGAAGCTCACACCAACGACACTCGTGACCTGCGTCGGCGGGGGGTCAAATGCCATGGGGTTTTTCTCTCCCTACCTCGACGAAGCGGAGCCCGAACTTATCGGTGTCGAGGCGGGCGGGCGGGGGTCTGCCACCGGCGACCACGCGGCGCGCATGAACGGGCTCGGTACACCCGGCATCGTACAGGGCTACCGCAGCCTCTTTCTGCTCGACGACGACGGACAGGTGATGCCGACGCACTCGGTGAGCGCCGGGCTCGATTACCCGGGGGTCGGGCCGCAGCTTGCCTACCTCGGTCAGACCGGGCGTGTGCGCTTCGAGCGGGCAACCGACGCCGAAGCGCTCGAGGGCCTGCAGTACTTCGCCCGACGCGAAGGCGTTATATTCGCGCTCGAGAGCGCGCACGCGGGCATGGTCGCGATACGGCGGGCGAAAGAACTTGCGCCGGACGACGTCGTGGTCATTAACATGAGCGGCAGGGGAGACAAGGACCTGTTTATTACCGCCCGGGAGCTCGACCCCGAACGCTGGAAGGAGTTTCTGACGCGGGAGGCAGAAAGTCTATGAGTGCAGACACGAACATAATGGCCCACGTTATTCCGTGGTTTCCCGATCGCGCGCAGAGCATGGAGGCGGTGCGTGCGCTCGTAGACGCTGGCGTTGCCTACCTCGAGGTTCAGTTTCCCTTCTCCGATCCGACCGCAGACGGTCCTGCGATTCAGGCTGCCTGCAGCGATGCGCTTCACGCCGGGTTCACCGTCGCCGAGGGCTTTGCGTTCCTCGACGAGATCCGGCAGTTCACCGACGTGCCGGTCTTTCTTATGAGCTACGCGAGCCTGATCTACCGCCCCGGGGTGGCGGCCTTCGTGGCACGCGCGAAGGCTCACGGGGTGGCCGGGCTCATTGTTCCGGACCTTCCGCCGGACTACGACGAGGGGCTGTACGACGCGTGCCGCGAAGCAGGCATCGCCTGCGTACCGGTGCTTGTCGCGACCTCCGCCGACACGCGGGTGGAACTCGCGCTGTCGAAAACGCCCGAGTATACCTACGTGGCGCTCAGGACCGGGACAACCGGCAGCCGCACCGAACTTGGCGCGCTGAACATGGGTTTCCTCAAAAAACTCGCAGCTTCCGGGACAAAGATCTTTGCGGGCTTCGGAATACAGGACCGCGAGCAGGTTCAGGCCCTCGCACCGCACTGCGAGGCGGTGGTTGTCGGGAGCGCCTTCGTGCGAACGATCGCCGGGGCGGCAGGGGCGGACGTATACGCGGCGGTAAAGGCGCGGGCCGAAGCGCTTCTGGCTTCGAATTCGGACTCTGCTTGATTGAAGGACAGGCTGCAAAGCGGTACAATAAAATTATTATGGAAGTAGCAGTAACCAAAGACAATTTTGAAGACGAAGTAACCAACTCCGACGTTCCCGTCCTCCTGGATTTCTGGGCCGACTGGTGCATGCCCTGCAAAATGGTCGCACCGGTGCTCGAAGAGCTCGCCGGTGAGTACGAGGGCAAGATAAAGATCGGCAAGGTCGACGTCGACTCCCAGCAGGAGCTCGCGAGCAAGTACAACATTGTAAGCATCCCGACCCTGCTTCTCATGAAAGACGGCGACGTGGTCAAGCAGCAGGTCGGCGCGGTTCCCAAACCGCAGATCGAGGACATGATCAAGGCCGCCCTGTAAGCTCAGGGCATGTGCACGTCGGTCGTATTTTCTTCTCCCCAGCTCGACCCTCGCGTCGGTGCGGTATGCCAGTCCGACGCGGAACGGGTATTTGCCGCCCCCGGGCTCCGGTTCATGCTCCGCGTAGCCGTTGAGTAATCGATCCATATCAGATCTTCGGGTCTCGGGCTCAGCCCCTCGATAACCCACGCACCAGCATCGACCAGTTCTTCGACCCAGCGTTCCATGCGTAAACTGCCGAACCCGCGGTAGCGTTCATCGCTCGCCGATGTGCGGTTGGTCCACGCCACGGCGTCTATCGGGGGGCCTGCCGGGTGCTCCCAGATCGCGAGAACGCCGTTGTTGCTCGGAAGCCCCGACGCCCCGGGAATCCAGACGTCGCGCGCGTGATCCTGCGCGTTCAGGCCTCCGGAGAGCGCGAGATCGTCTCCGAACTCCGATATTTCGTGTTCGGCGCCCTCGGGGCGGAAGTGCAGAAGCAGGTAGTCCCCGGTGCGTACGTCTACCGAGGGAAAGATAAGGCGCTCACTGTATTCCCGTTGCGTGCCGGTGGTTACCGTCACCCCTCCAAGGTTTCCGTCGGAGAGTACCAGGAGTTCCGCCATTTCGGGGTGGTTCGCGCTGCGTCGCGTCGTGAACTCGTTAATCTGAAGCTGCGGAACTCGATCGTTGTACCCGTAGGCAAAGGCAACCAGCTGCAGGCTGTTGCCGCGCGAGTCCTCGACTGCCGCTCCCACCGAGTAGCGGATGCCGGGGCGGGTCGGGCGGTCGAAGGCGAGCACCACCCGTTCTCCGCCGTCATCGCCAATGCGGACAGCGGGACCGAGTGTATCATCATCATCCTGCATGGTCTGAATAAGGCCGGTCTCGTCGAACTGTTCGACCACCAGGGAATCCGGAACGACGGTCACGTCCTTGTCGAAGGTCAGGACGAGGTTCTCCGGTGATTCCATGGACACGGAAAACAGGCGCGGCGGCCACACGTCGGCATCGAGGTCGGGTCTCAGGTCGCGCGGGGGGGCGCACGCCGCGAGCCCGAGCGCGAGGACGCAGGCGAACGGCAGGGCGCGTTGCCGGAATACTGAAATCTGTGGCATCATACCGATGGTCTCCTTGTACTGAGTAGTACGGCCATAATCCTGTTTCTGATTGAACCATATGCACGCGGGAGCGCCTGACCATGGCTGGGACATCGCTTTTTGAACAGTATGGACAACGATTTGCACCCGGCGAGCCCATCTTTGACGAGGGCGAGAACGGCACGCTCATGTTCATCGTGGTGTCGGGCACCGTCAGCATCACGAAACGCATCAGCGGCAGGCAGGTAGAGCTCGCACAGCTCGAGCGAGGGGAGTTCTTCGGCGAAATGGCGATAGTCAGCTGGGTCAAACGAACCGCGAGCGCACGCGCGGTCGACGACGTGGAACTGCTCGCGTTCGACCGGCAGGGCTTTCTCGGGCTTATCTCCAAGAACAGTCGTATCGCCATGAATGTCATAGACAAGCTGTGTCGGCGGCTGCAGGGCGCCAACGATCGCATAGACACCATGGTAAACGCCAACTTCAAGCGAATGATTGCCCTGAATCTCTACGTCAGGGCGCTTGAACGGCCCGACGAGACTGCCATGCCGCGAGAGCAACTTGTTGCCGAGGTGTCCGGAAACCTCGGTATAGACCGTGATAGTGTCGATACTGTACTGAAGCAGTTTGGTGCCGCCGGCATTCTTCGGGAAGACGAAGACACCGTTTCCCTGGACGATCGGGCTGCGCTCCGCGCCGAAGCGGGCGTCGGTACCTGATACAGCATACGCAGGAGTTCGGATATGTGTGGAATAATTGGATACTGTGGGCCGAAGGTTGCCGCTCCCATTCTTATCGAAGGTCTGAAGCGGCTCGAGTACCGCGGCTACGATTCGGCTGGTATCAGCGTGCTCGGGCCGGATGGCCGGCACACGGTCGTCAAGAAAAAGGGGAAGATTCTTGATCTTCGCAAAGCCGTACCGCCGGAGCTGCCCGGAGGATCGGGCATTGGCCACACCCGCTGGGCGACGCACGGCGAGGTGTCTGATACCAACGCACACCCGCATTCGAGCGCTTCGGGGGCGGTGTCCATTGTTCACAACGGCATTATCGAAAACTACACAGCGCTGAAGCAGCGGCTTGAAGAAAAAGGGTACCGCTTTATATCGGAAACCGACAGCGAAGTAATCGCGCATCTGCTGGCAGACCTGTACGACGGGGACCTCGAACGCTCCGTGAAACAGGCTGTCGCCCTGCTGAAAGGCACCTACGGCATTCTTGCGATGCATGTCGATGAACCAGGCGTCATTGTCGGCGCGCGCAACGGCTCTCCGCTGGTTGTGGGGGTTGGCGACGGCGAAATGCTTCTTGCAAGCGATGTCACCGCGCTCGTTGAACACACCAAGCAGGTGCTTTACGTCGAAGACGGGGAAGTCGTTCGCATTACCGCAGACGGCCATCGCACGACCGATCTGCGCGATCGTCCTATTGCGCGGGAGTTGCAGGTAATCGGCTGGGAGATCGAAGAGATAGAAAAAAACGGCTTCGATCACTACATGCAGAAAGAGATATTCGAGCAGCCGGAAAGCATTCTGCGCGCCATACAGGGACGCCTCGAGCCGGAGAATGCGACCGCCCACCTCGGAGGGCTCAATATGAGCAGTCGCGAGCTGCTCGATATCGAGCGGGTAAAAGTAATCGCGGCCGGAACAAGCTACCACGCAGGGCTCGTTGCTGCGTACGCGCTTGAAAGTATCGCGCGGGTGCCGGCCACAAGCGAACTCGCGAGCGAGCTTCGCTACCGGAATCCCATAGTCGAGCGGAACAACGTGTATTTCGCGGTCAGTCAGAGCGGAGAAACGGCAGATACCCTGTACGCCATGCGGGAGCTGCAGCGCAAGGGGGCCCGTGTTCTCGGAATCTGCAATGTCGTCGGGTCGACCATCCCGCGGGAGAGTGACGGGGGGGTGTATATTCACTCCGGGCCCGAAATTGCGGTTGCCTCCACGAAGGCGTTCACGAGCCAGCTGAGTGCGCTGTATCTCTTTACGCTGCTGCTTGCGCGCATGCGCCACATGAGCTTTGAGGCAGGGCTGCGGTTCATGCGCGACATGGAGCGGATTCCCGATCTTGTACAGGAGGTCCTGACCCGGACGGAACGCGTGCAGGATCTCGCCAGGAAATACGCCCACGCGAAGAACTTTCTCTTCCTCGGACGCGGCATCAACTACCCTGTGGCGCTCGAGGGTGCTCTGAAACTGAAGGAAATAAGCTACATACACGCGGAGGGCTACAGCGCGGCGGAGATCAAGCACGGTCCCATTGCGCTCATTAACGAAGAAACGCCGAGCCTGTTCATTGTTCCCGACGACGGCCTGCGCGACAAAGTCATTTCGAACATGAAGGAAGTGAAGGCGAGGAACGGCAAGGTGATCGCCCTCGGGGTCGACGGAGACAACGAGCTTGCAGACATTGCCGACGACGTCATGTTTGTTCCGAAGACGAACGAGCTTCTCTACCCGTATCTGACGGTCGTGCCGCTGCAGCTCTTTGCCTACTACACGGCGCTCGAACTCGGACGAAATGTTGATCAGCCGAGAAACCTCGCGAAAAGCGTCACCGTCGAGTAAGCCACGGCGCCTCTGCGCGGCGCTGCTGCTTCTGTGCGTCGCGGTGCAGCCCGTTGCCGCGGCGACGGGCGTGCTTGTGGATTCTCCCCGCCGCGTTGTCGGTATCGAGCTGTTTCCGGCCGTGGTCGTGCCCTACCATCGCGGTCGGTACCGGATCAACGGGGTCGATCTGGTGGTCTACTACACGGCCGCCGATCTGCCGGTTCCCGCTGACGCTCCGGTTGTGCAGTGCGGGGTCCGAACGCTACGGGTGATCCCCGATCCGCTGTTGCAGGTGCGCGTTCTTGTGCACGACGGAGAAACCATCATTTTTGCCTGGGACACAGACGAGTCTGTGGATCTGTGCGACATTCTGCCTGGCTTTTTGAGTGATTTCGACTTTTTCCGCGAGGCGGTGCCGGAGGATCGGGGGGCGTGGCTTCCGGCGGCTCTCGAGTAATCCATCACCAGACTGGCGAACAGTCGGAAAAGTAACGAATGCCGCCAAATTCGCCGAAAATCTATACATGCGTATCAGACAAGCTCTCGTGGCGCTCGCGGCGCTGCTGTCAACGTATGCCATTCCGGCGACGGCCCTCGATCTGACAGGAACGGATCTTGCTATTCGCATGATCGAGGGCGGCTACATTCTGTCGGTGCGCGCGGTGCCGGGGATCGCGTCGGTGCTTCTGACAGAGTCAACCGAAGATCCCGAGCGGCAGGCTGCCTCGTTCGCGCTTCGAAGCCCTGTCGACCATCCGCTGTTGAACGGCGAACAGCGCCTTCTGAACGGCGAAGTGCTCGACGAATCAGGGACCGCCCGGTCAATAATCTCTTCTACCGTGCGTTCTCACGATCGTCTCGGGGAAGCATTCGAGCTGTTTATTCCCGAAACCGTGGTCTACGGATACCCGTGGTCACGCGAAGGGCAGATCGATGTCGGCGACGGCACCTGGCTGAGCGTACGCACCTTTGAGCTGCCCTACGGAAGCTACGACGGAGCATTTCGGGACAACCCCTTTCGCATGCGCGTAGCGCTCGTCGAGCGCCCACCGGAGCCCGAACCCGAGCCCGAACCTGAACCCGAACCGGAGATTCGCGAGCGCATTGTCGAACCGGTTCCCGAGGATCCCCGCCTTGACCAGGACGCAGTCCGGGAGTTCCAGCGTCTGGCTCGAGCCACGGACGGAGATGAACGCTACGTCCTCGATGCCGACGAGCTGATCGCAGCTGTTCTCGACCCCCTCGATACCGCCGGACCAGCTGCGGAAATTGTGCTCGTGGTCGATACGACGGGAAGCATGGGAATCTGGGTCGATACGCTTCAGCAGGAGCTTCCCGCGGCGGTTGACCTGCTGTTCGATCGGATACCCGATCTGGCGGTTGGCATAACGCTGTTCAAGGACTACTTCTCCGTCTACCTCAACAGGGTGCTGCCATTCAGGCACGAGGCGGAAGAGGTCCGCGAGGTGCTGGAAAACGTATCTGTCGGTGGCGGCGGAGACATACCCGAGGCGGTGCACGAAGCGCTGTACGCGGCGCTTCACGGATACGACTGGGAAACAGACGAACGCCACATAGTGCTTATCGGAGACGCTCCCCCGCACGCGATTCCACGGGGAAGAATCACCTTCGAACGCGTTGTCGAATCGGCCTTCGAGTTTGGCGTGAGAATACACACCATACTGCTGCCGCCCGATCGGCAGCGTTAAGAATCAGGGAAGGTCGGGAGCCGGGGCGGGCGCGGGTGTCGGACTTTCTGCTGCGTCAGGAGCCGGCATGACGTCGGGTCCCTGTCCGGCTTCGATGCGGTCGAGGAAGCGCTGCGAGAGAACCGGTGGCCACGGCGGCAGTTGTGCAGCTGCGGGCGTGTCGTAGCGCCGCATGACAGCTTCAAAGAACGGGCGCGCCTCTGCGAGATTGCCCTGACGATATGCGAGAAACCCGAGTTCGTACTCGGCTATAACCGCAACTTCGGGATTGTCGCCAAAGCGGTCGAGCGCCGTCTGGTAGTAGACTTCGGCCGCGCGAAAGTTACTCTGGTCCACCGCCTCCTGTGCCCGCTGGAAGAGTTCGGGCGCGGTCAGATCCTCCGGAATGTCCGTAGGCACGCTTGCACAACCAAAGATGAAAACCAGTGTTGCCCACGCGAGGGCTGCTCTTCGTACGTTCCGTGTGTTCATGATGCAGTACTATACCTCAGGACTATTGTATCAGACCAGGCAGGTCGATGTGCACCCGGGTCGGTCCACTGTCAGCTACTCCGGATGCTCGTCGATAATCGTAATCGGCCGCGGGGCCTGTTTCACCGCTTCGAGGGCGGCGATCTGTGCGAGTGGTTCCGAAAGCGTTTCCTCGACCGTTCGGTGCAGGGTAATGACGACCTGTACGGGTTTCGGAGGTTGCTGCTCGTCGGACTCGGCCTGCATGACGCTTGCGATCGAAATGCCGTGATCGGAGAGGATCTTCGTTATGCGGGCGAGCGTACCAGGGGTGTCGTCCACGAGCATGCGAAGGTAAAAACGGTGCTCGAGCCCTGCCGCGGGGACGTGCTGCAGCGCGTCGCTGCTGTCCCACGCGCAGGAGTGCTCGAACACAGGCGCATAGCAGCCGCGGGCGATCGTAACGATGTCGGCGATAATGCTCGCGCCGGTCGGGGCTCCGCCTGCGCCGCGGCCGTAGTACATGGTGTGACCCGAGACGTTCCCGTAGACACTCACCGCGTTGAACGGTCCCGAGACCCAGGCGAGCGGGTGCTCGCGGGAAATGAAGGCGGGGCGGACGAAGAGGCTTACCCCCGTGCCGTGGCGCATTGCGACCGCGAGCAGTTTGACTACGTAGCCGAGGCGGGCAGCGTGGGCAATATCTGCGCTGTCGAGGCTGTCGATACCGACGGTGGGAATATCGTCGGGGTGGACGGCCAGCCCGAACGCGAGGCGTGACAGTATGGCTATCTTGTGAGTGCTGTCGGTTCCATTGACGTCGAGGGTCGGATCTGCCTCCGCGTAGCCCTCGCGCTGAGCTTCGGCAAGCGCGTCTTCGTAACTCGACCCGTCCTGCACCATGCGGCTGAGAATGTAGTTACTTGTGCCGTTGACGATACCGAACAGTGCGTCGATTCTGTTTGCCGCAAGGCCGTCGTATATGCTTCTGACAATGGGGATGCCGCCCGCGCAGGACGCCTCGAATGCGATGGTGACGCCCGCGTCCCGCGCCGCGGTGAACAGGCTGCTTCCGCGTTCTGCAATGAGCGCCTTGTTCGCCGTGACCACGTGCTTTCCGGCGGCTATCGCCGAACGGATAATTGCCTCCGCGGTATCCATTCCGCCGACCGTTTCGACGACTATATGCGTGTGTTCGTCCTGCAGCGCTGTCGATAGATCGGTGCGGAACAGGTCTTCCGGAAACCCGTGCTCCCGGGCCGTCGCAAAGGTGCGGCTGACTATGCCGGTGAGTCGCAGCGACACGCCGCTGCGCGACCGTATGTGTTCTTGCTGGCTCAGCAGGGCGGCGACGGTGCCGCTGCCGACCGTTCCGCATCCTACCACGAGTACGCCTATCTCGGGGTTTTTCATATGCGTTCGATGCTACAGAGGCAAGGTCCCCGAGTCAACCGAACGGTGCTGTCCGCCACCCTGGTGTTGGGTTCCCAATCAAGACCCTCATGTTTTGCTCCGATCATTAAGGTGTGAACAAGCCTCTGTATGCGCCTGCCTGTATCCTCCTGCTCCTGTGTCTCGCCACGGGCCTCCACGCGGTGCAGGTGCATTCACCTGCAGACGGTTTTTCGCTTCTACGCGAATCGCGTCCGTGGCTGCAGGACTTCCCGGCAGATGCAACGCTTCTTCCCCTCGATCTGGTTGCCACGCACGGGGACGAGGATCTGGTGCTCGGCGTCGCTGGGGCTACCGTCGCGGTGGCTCCCGATTCACTGGTACTTCTGGTTGAGGTGCGCGACGAACTCTCGCGCATCCGTCTGCTGTACGGGTCCATGCAAGTACGGATGTCCGAGGAAACCGCGTCTTCCCGGCTTGTGGTCGAGCTATCCGACATAGCCGTGGATCTGTCGAGGGTGGACGCTGTAGTCACGTACAGTCACGCGAACGGAGGGAGCGTCCATGTTTCAGGCGGCATAGCCGAGGCGGTGCGCGCGCTTCCAGACGAGAGCGACGATGCTTCGGTCAGGGCTTTTGCGACGCCGCGACGGACGCTCTACTACGCGCCCGAACAGGGTGTATTCTCCGCTGTTCCGCTGACACCTGTGGCCGCAGCCGAAACACCCGCGGGCGAGGAATTCCTGGCAGCGCTCGAGACGTTTCGCGCACGCTACGATACAGCCCGGATCTACCGCGATTTCTTTGACGAGGCCTTCGAGCGTGACCGTGCCGGGCTTCCGACCGGGGACGTATCCGCATCTGCGGTTGACGCCGTGCGCGAGACGCTTGCTGCTTCGTACCCGCTGTTCGCGCTGTTTCATGACGCGCTTGGCCCGGACAGCGTCGTCGAGGCGCTTATGCGGCGTGTTCCCGCGCGGCCGTCGCCTGGCGGGACAGATTCGCCCGGGAGTCGTGCGCGCCAGGAGATAGCGCGTTTTTTCGAACGGTTTTCCGCTGTCGCCTACCAGGCGCGTATCGCCGGAGTATACACCGAAGCGCCCTAGAACAGGGTGACATCTTCCTGTTTCGGTCGGATCGTCTGCAGCTTGGACAGATATTCTTCTTCTTCGTGTTCGACTTCCGTTTTTACCGACCCGCCAAGGCGTTTCAGCAGTACCTTTGCGGTCTTCGGGAAAAAGAACACCTTTCGTGCCGCGACTCCACCAACATCCTGCGACTCTATCTGTATGCCTTCGGCCTTCAGAAATCCGAGGGCGAAGTCGATGTTGCTCTGGGGAATGGTCAGACCGTTCGTCGCCGGTTTCGACCGAAGTACCGAACCACCGCCGAAGACCTTCGCACGAAGGCGTTTGCGGTCGCATCCTGCTTTCAGAAGCCCGTTAATGAGCAGCTCCATGGCGAACATGCCGTATTTTCCGCTGCCGCTGAGGTAGTTATCGGGGCGATCGAGGTTTCCCGGCAGCATAAAGTGGTTCAGGCCACCGTATCCCGAGATGCGGTCGTACATGGCGACGGCTATGCAACTGCCGAGCACAGTCGCGATAATTTCGTCGTCGCCGGACACGAAATACTCCCCGGGGTGTATCGTAACCATGCGTTTGCCGAACCTGGAATGTACATGCGTGAACACTGGGGACGTTACCTTTCTTAAAAAAACGTTATATCGCCGGAGCCGACACCTTCTTCGATGTCCAGGCCGACGAGCTTTCCTGCTGAAGCCTTATGCGTAAATATAGTAAATCTTTCGATAATCGACTGCAGACGTTCGCTTTCAATAGTCCATTCGGTCAGGCCGTTTTGCTGTAGAATACGTTTGCGTTCCACTGCCGCCTGATCCCGCACGCTCAGCAGCGCGCTGCGAACCCGTTCGATTTCTTCGGCGAGCGACTCCAGCTGGGTGTAGTCGCGTTTTGATTCCTCGAACAGCGACAGGAAGTCGCTGGTGAACACCTCGTAATCGTTGACGCTCTGCATAAGCAGCCGCTGTGCGTCCTGAAATCGGTCGTAGCACCCGTGTATCCGTGTTGTAAACAGCCGGACCGACTGTATCTCCTCGTTCAGCACATTGCCGAAGCGGGCAAGCACTTCGTCTGCGACGTCCATGAAGGTC
>SKKC01000165.1 GCA_007121695.1 Spirochaetales bacterium
AAAAAAGCCAGTCACCCACCTAAAGGTGGATAACCGGCTTTTTTATGGGCCCAGTAGGACTTGAACCTACGACCAATGGATTATGAGTCCACTGCTCTAACCAACTGAGCTATGGGCCCGGGTAGAGGGTGGAGGGTAGCGAGGGAGTGGGTTGTCTGTCAAGATATTCGGGTGCAGAGCCTGTATGACTTCCCCGATATCTATGACGCGTTTCACGCGGATGTGACTGAAGACCTCGGGTATTTTCGCAGGCTGGCGCGGTGCTCTGGCGGGCCGGTTGTCGAGGCCGGGTGTGGAACGGGGCGGGTTGCATCTGTCCTGGTGCGGGACGGCTGTACTGTGTTCGGAATAGACAGGAGCGAGGTGCTTCTTGCCCGGGCGTCGGACAGGATCAGCCGTGCACTGGCGGGGTCCGATGCGCCGGGGCGTTTCGAAGCGATTCACGGTGATGTTCGCGACTGTGTCGCGCCTGCGTCGGCCGCGCTCGTGATTCTGCCGCTCCACTTCTGCGCGCATGTACATTCAATGCCGGAGCTCGAGGACCTGTTACGGTGTGTCAGGCGCGCGTGCAGACCCGGCGGACGGGTTGCGCTGCACGGGTTCGTCCGCGGGGCGGGGGTGGCTGCCGACGGGGAGCTCGCACACAGGAAGACGGTTCGGGTCGGTGCCGAGGGGGAGTCCGAATGGTACGAGACCCGGGTGCTGTCGGGGGACATCGAAGAGCTGGTCTGGTATCTGCAGACGCCGCGGGACGACTATACCTTCGAGCTGAAACTCAGGATCTGGTCTGTCGATCAGTACGTGCAGGCAGCAGCCGCGGCCGGGCTGGTTCCGGATAAGTCCTGGTCTCAGGTGGATGATGAAAACATGTTCCTGTGTTTCTCGTGTACGTCGCCGGAGTAGCGCTATAGATCTGCCACGCTGAGTATAGTGCCGGATGCAATGTCCCGCCGGTGAACAAGCGACAGAATTTTCGCTGCCGAAAACTCGGGGGTGTTGAGTTTGCCGCTTCGTTTCAGCTCCCGAAAGGTTTCGCGGTCTCGAAGGTGAGCTTCATCGGCGTCGCGCAAGGTCTTCTGCATGTGGCTTTCGACGGTGCCGGGCGAGACCGAACAGACCCAGGCGGGATGGGGTTCGCCTTCCTGCTCGGTCTGAATGACCTGGGTGAGCATGTTCATTGCTGCTTTTGACATGCAGTACATGCCGACACCGGCCATTGCGCGAGCACCGAGCCCCGAGGAAATGTTCAGGATTCGTGTGTCAAGTTCGTGTGCCCGGGTTTCTGACGCCGCGAGAAACGCGTTTGCAAACAGAGCGGGAGCGACCGTGTTTACCGCGTGAAGGTCGACGAGTTCCTGTGTATCGATCGCTCCAATGCGGGCAACCGGTTCAAGGAGCGCAGCGTTATTTATGAGCACCGCCGTGTGTTCGGCTTCGGCAATACACGCCTCGCAGACGGCACGAGCCACGTCGGTTGTCGCCCTGGTGTCGGAGAGGTCGCACTGCGTCCAGCGCAGGTCAACATTTTTCGCGCTCGCGGCGGTGCACAGGTCGTTGTGTATCGTGCGGCTTATGCAGAACACGTGGGCAGCACCGCCTTCGATCAGACGTCGCGCGACAGCCTCGCCGAGTCCTCTGGATGCGCCGGTCAGTACGACGGAGATTCCTGCGTAGTCGTTCATGGATCAGAGCGTCTCACAAAGGCGTCTGGAAAGCCAAGTCCTTCGAGGCGATCAAGCGTGGTCTCGAGTTCTCCCGGAAGAACCGCCCGAACCACGACCCGGGTAAAGGCGCCCGCATCCTCGGTAATTGCCCTCACTCCTGCTCTGCGGAGGCGTTCCTGCGTGAGTATCGCGTTCTCTCGGCTGCCAAACGAAGCGACCTGAATGGTAAGTACGTTGGCAGCGGTATCCGGTGGTGTCGCCGGCGTCTGTGAAGCATCCTCTTCAGGGCGTATGCGTACCCGCGCAACACCCGACGCGATCATATCGAGTTCGGCTGCCGCTGCCCGGGATACATCGATAATGCGCCCCTCGATGAAGGGCCCCCGGTCGTTTATTCGCACGGTGACGCTTCGCCCTGTTTCGAGGTTCTCGACGCGAACCATGGTGCCGAAGGGCAGGGTGCGGTGCGCCGCGGTCATGGCGTTCATGTCGAAACGCTCTCCGTTTGCCGTGGTTCGACCGTGAAACCCCGGGCCGTACCAGCTCGCCTGCCCGATGGTCTCAAGGGCAGACAGCGACGCCGCGACGCAGAGTAGTATCATCATCAGCATAAAAACAGAAACTGTCC
The DNA here is from genome assembly GCA_007121695.1 of Spirochaetales bacterium. GTDB lineage: Bacteria > Spirochaetota > Spirochaetia > DSM-27196 > SKKC01 > SKKC01. The sequence goes on from SKKC01000165.1 coordinate 2,293, forward strand.
TGGCTTTCACATATTCTGTATCGGCAGGCTGAAGAAGAAAATGCATCTGCGACAATTGCCGACGGCCCGGTTCTTTCCTATACTCCCGGTCTATGGGTAATACTGGTACGCAATCAACACACTGGGCAGACATTCATGCAGATAAGATTATCCGGGAGCGTGGTCCGCTGACGCCGAGTAAATCGCAGTATACCTGCGCTTCAGGTATTACTCCGTCGGGTACGGTTCATATCGACAATTTTCGTGAGATCATCTCCGTCGATCTGGTAGTGCGGGCGCTTCGGGACAAGGGCGTACCGGTCAGATTCATTTACTCGTGGGACGATTACGATGTGTTCCGCAAGGTGCCCGCAAACATTCCGGACCCTCAGTCGTTTTCGCGCTATCTGCGCCTGCCGATCACCAGGGTGCCTGATCCCTGGGGTGAATACGACAGCTACGCCCGGGCCCACGAAAAACGCCTCGAGGCGGTTCTGCCGACGCTCGGCGTCGAGCCCGAGTATATCTACCAGACCGACCGATACACCGCCTCGCATTACGCGCAGGGCATACGACGTGCTCTTGAGCATCGCGATACGATTCGAGGCATTCTCGACGAGTTCCGAAGCGAACCGCTTCCTTCCGACTGGTGGCCTGTGAGCGTGTTCAGTCGGTTCACGGGTAAGGATACGACCACCGTTCTGTCGTGGGACGGTGAGTGGGGGCTTACCTACCGCTGCGATGATTCGGGG
>SKKC01000299.1 GCA_007121695.1 Spirochaetales bacterium
CTCTGACCACCCCCTGGGGCGACGTCCGCGTCGTCGACGAATCGGTATACGTGATTTCTGCCACTGGTAGAGCAGGCGATCCGGCGGTATACCGGTTCGATCTCGATCTGAATCTATTGGATACGTGGGGCGAGATCACGACTGAACCAGACCCGCAGCCCGGTGAGTTCTGGGGCCCGAGGAGGTTCGCTGCAACGAGGAACCGCGAGCAGTTGATCGTAATTGATCAGATGGATGGCCAGGAAATCAGTGGTACTGGCCGTCTTGTTGAGTTCGAGTTCGGTACGACGAATGGCTGGCAGGAGTTCGGTCGGGAAGAGTTCGGGTTTTTTGATACCACGGTACAGACGTTTGAAGATCCACCGCCTAATGGGGAACCGGCGTTGTGACTACTGCCGCCGTGGATCATGGCTCTGTATACGCGAAACCTGAATGATTTCAACGCGTTTAACTACTTTCACGTTCTTGATCCGGCAGCACAATCCTGAACTGCGCCCCGCCTCCCTCTCGTTCACCGGCAGTAATGCTACCACCATGCAGCTCCACGAGCTTGCGTGCGATAGTAAGCCCGAGTCCGCTGCCACCCGTTCTACGGCTTCGCGAGCGTTCGAGGCGATAGAATCGGTCAAACACGTACTCGCGCTGGTCTTCCGGGATGCCCGGGCCATTGTCCTCTACAACGATTTCGAACGCTCCGGTTTCCGACTCGCCGCGCGCCAGTAGGCCCGCCCGTACCACGATAGCTGACGATGGCGGACAGTACTGCACCGCGTTATTGAGCAGGTTGGTCAGAACCTGTGTCATGCGGCGGCGGTCCACGGAGAGCATACGGGTTTCATCATCCACCTCATGAAAGAGCAGGGAGACCTCCGTCCCTTCCTCGGCGGCGAGGGTGCGGGCGCGGTTCACCGGGCGGCGAAGGAGGTCGCCAGCGGTGCAGGGTTCCCGGCGCAGGGTCAGGTCCTGAGCGTCTGCTGCGGCGAGGAGCTGCAGATCGTCGACGAGGCCAACCAGCAGGCTGCTCTCTTCGTCGATGGATGCGAGGGCTTCGTCTGCGCTCACGAGGCCGTCGGTCTGCGCCTCGATAAACCCGCGAATGTTCGAGAGGGGGGTGCGAATTTCGTGCGCCGTGTCTGCGACAAGGCTGCGTCTGAGGTTCTGGGCTTCGGCGATCCGGGTCGCCATGCGATTGAAGCTGTGTGAGAGGACGCGCAGTTCGCGGGTGGATACAGCCTCGGTGCGCACACTCAGGTCTCCGTCGCCGAATCGTTCAGCTGTCGCGGCGAGCCTGGAGACGGATGTGCTTATGGGACGTCCGAGCGCTATGGACAGCGGAATGGCAATGAGAATCGCAAGGATACTGCCGCCAATGGCAATATCGGTCAGCGATTCCACGAGTCGGCGCCTGAGCGTTGTGCGCATGCCCGGAGCTCTGGAGACCAGCAGGGTTCCAATGCGTTCGTCGCTGGCGCGTGCGTGCAGTGGTACGGTCGCCCAGTCAGTCAGCCCGCTCTGTTCTTCCAGAAGCGGCTGCGAGTTTCCGACGATAGTGCCATCAGCGTCCTCTACCAGAATGTGCTGGCCGTAGAGAACGCCCATTTCTTCTATGAAATCCTGAAGGTCGGACCATCCCCCCGCAGAGCTGTGATACCCGAGCAGCCAGTGTTCCATACGAATGCGCTGTATCTCGTCGGTACGCTCTTCGAATTCCGCTATCTCGGCCTCGGCGCGGACGCGAAAGAAGACGGAGACGGTAAGGGCCGTCGTAAACACCACTGCAGCGAAGGCCAGAAGCAGGGCGGTGCGGAGACTTGTCATGGCGGATCTCCGAAGCGGTAGCCGTACCCGTAGACTGTCTTCAGAAGCACCGGCGTTTGTGGATCGGGTTCGATTTTTTTCCGGAGTTTGTTCATGTGCACGTCGATGCTGCGGTCGAGTCCGTCGTATGTGGTGCCGAAGACCCGCTGTATCAACTGTTCCCTGCTGAACGTACGGCCCGGTTCTGCCACGAGCGTCGCGAGCAGACGGAACTCCGCGGGTGTCAGCGAGAGTGGTGTTCCATTGAACCGGGCCTCGTAGCGGTCGAGGTCAAGCTCCACACCATTCGCCGAAAGATGCCGATCTGCGGTCTTCGCTCGACCGGGCGCTCGTCGGAGCACGGCCTGGACTCGCGCAGCAAGTTCACGAGGACTGAAGGGCTTTGTCAGATAGTCGTCTGCGCCGGTGTTCAGTCCCCGGAGCCGGTCTTCTTCGGTACTGCGTGCAGTGAGCATAATGATGAAGGCATCGCTGACTGTGCGGATACGTCTGCAGACTTCCAGCCCGTCCATGCCCGGGAGCATAATGTCGAGGATAATGAGTTCCGGCTGGTGCTGTTCTGCCGCATCGAGCCCCGAGGGCCCGTCTGACGCGGTCAGCACGGTGTGCCCGTCGCGCTTGAGGTACATGGTAACGAGCTCTGTGGTTTTTCTGTCGTCTTCAACAACGAGTATCGAACTGCGGGTCATGACACCTCGGTATTACAAAGCTGTAATGAAATGTACACAGGATCATCGAAATCTCTTTCTATGATTACGCACAGAGAGGAGATGAGCCATGAACACATCACGTCGTATTGTATATCGAATCCTGCCGATTGTAGCAGTTCTTGTTACTGTTCTGTTCACCGGCTGCGGGAACGGACGGAGCACCTCGAGCGCAGCTACACAGGAGCGCATTACCATTGAGGTGACCGCGCCCACATCGCGGAACGCCGTAACCGACGAGAGCATTCTGGTAACCGGCATTGTGTCCCCACAGAATACAACGGTTCGGATTAACGGAGAGGCGGTTGCTGTTGCAGCAGACGGTGGGTTCCAGCAGGAAGTCGCACTGTCGTTCGGTGCGAACCGGATACAGATTGTCGGCGAACTTGAAGGCGCGCGCGCGCTGACCCGCACCATTAACCTGTCACGCAACCTGGTGCTGACGGTGAACAACCAGCCGCAGGTTTCCGGAGCCAGGGATGTGGTGGTCACGCC
>SKKC01000280.1 GCA_007121695.1 Spirochaetales bacterium
AGACACGAAACACGCGGCTGCGGTATAGGCAGGTGTACGCCCGCCCCGGGCGTCTATGGCCGCTCGGCGACCCTTACCCGGTTGCGACCGGCGTTCTTGGCTTCGTACATCGCGAGGTCGGCGAAACGTACGATTGTCTCGAGCTCGTCGCCCTGTACGTATGACGCCACCCCGAAACTTGCCGTAATGGAGTAATCCACGCCAAAGCTGTGCCCGGCGATGCGCTCGCGAAGCGATTCCGCGAGCGTGGTGGCTTCATGTGCGTCGGTCATGGGGCATACAATCAGAAACTCTTCCCCGCCCCAGCGGCCGACAGTGTCGGTTTCCCGTACGCGCGTCTGCAGCAGATCGGCGATACCGGCGAGTACCGAGTCCCCGATTCCGTGGCCGAGCGTATCGTTCACGCGTTTGAAGTGGTCTATGTCGAGCAGGATTACGGCGAGCGGGGCAGGGTGTCGTCGCACCCGCTGTATTTCCTGCTTCAGTACCTGGTCCGTCTTCATGCGGTTGTATATTCCGGTCAGAGAATCGGTGACAGCGCGATACGCCAGTTCGCTGTTCTTTTCGCGAAGCTCGCGCGTTTTCTCTGCCACAAGTCGCTCGAGTACCCGTGTGCGTTCTTCGATTTCCTTGACCGGAAACGCTTCGTGTTCCCCGTGGACCGTTGTCGGAAGCGACACGTGCTGGTGCACCAGCCTGTACGAGCCTTCGCAGAGGTCAAACACCATGGAAAATCGGATGCCGTTCATGCGGACCTGCTGGCCGAGGATCACAAGATCAAGATTCATTTCCAGCGCAACGACCCCCGCATGCACTCCGATGGGTGTGACGCATTTCTGCAGAACGTCGAACTGAATCGAGTCAGGGACCTGCTCGAGATCGCGCTGATACAGCTCGAGCGAAGCCTCGCCCGAGAAGCCGATCTCGTCGCGCGCCGTACCGAATCCCGTCATTTCGGGGTGTATCAGATCGCGTGTATGTGCAAAGTCACGCTTATCGAAGTATACGTCCAGGTACTGCGACGCCGCGTGTTCGAGCTCACGAATGAGCGTTGAATGATCCACGATGCTGCACGCTACCCGATTGCGGGGTACGGGTCAATCGCGCACGCGGGGGAGGCAGGTACACGTGGGCGTGTCAGCGACCCCCAAGTCCCGACATTGCGATGCCGTCGGCCAGTTGTTTCTGAAGGAACAGAAATATGATCAGACCCGGAAGCACTCCCAAGGCCGTTGCCGCCATAAGCAGGTGCCACTGGGTTCCAAATTGTCCCTGAAACCGATCGAGCCCCAGGGGTATCGTCATCATGCTTGTTCTGTTGACAACAATGAGTGGCCACAGGAAGTTTTTCCATTGTGTGACGAAATGGAAAATCGCAAGTGTAACTATGGCGGATTTACCTAACGGCAACATGATTCGCAGAAACAGGGTCACCCGACCCGCGCCATCTATTCGTGCGGAATCCTCGAAATCAAACGGAATAGTCAGAAAGAACTGTCGAATCAGAAATGTTCCGAACGCCGTGAAACTTACGGGGAAAATCATGGCCTGGTAGGTGTCGATCCATCCGAAGTCCCGCATAATAATGAACAAGGGAACAATCGTGACCTGCACCGGGATCATGAGGGTCGCAATGTATAGCAGAAAGAGTGTTTCCCGACCCTTGAAGGGTATTCGTGCAAACGCATACGCTGCCATTGCCGAACCAAGCACGGTAATAAAAGTTGATACGACACCTACGAACATCGAGTTAAAAAGAAACCGGTTGAATGGCATCGCTGACCAGGCGCGAGTGAAGTTTGTCCATTGCAGTGTTTCACCAAATACGCTCGGAGGTACGGAGAATACTTCTTGAGGGAGCTTGAGAGATGTGCCAAGCATCCAGATCAGCGGAACCAGGAAGGCAATTGCAATAAGAGACAAAAGTGTATAACTCAGAACTGTGCCCGGCTTTATGCGCGAAATATACATGTACGTTCTTCCTCAAATGTCATAGCTGACCCAACGTCCCTGCATTCTGGATTGAATTATGGTTGCCCCGAATACTAACGCGAACAGAACCCATGCTATCGCGGACGCATAGCCCATGCGAAAAAACTCGAAACCTTGCTGGTACATATATAGAACGAGCGTGTTGGTGGAGTTGATCGGGCCGCCTCGTGTCAAAATGTATGTCTGATCGAATACCTGGAACGAAAAAATAACTGTCATTACCGTTGCGAAAAAGACGTATGGTGAAAGTAATGGAAGCTTGATTCCCCAGAATGTGCGCCAGTTACCGGCTCCGTCGATCGTTGCTGCTTCGATCAGAGAATCGGGAATGCCCTTGAGTCCCGCTATGAAAATGACAAGATTGTATCCGAAACCCATCCAGACGCTCATGATAATGATAGCGGGCATGGCGAATGTGGGGTCGCTTAGCCAGCGGATGTCGGGTACACCAACCGATCCCAGGGCGACATTAATAAGCCCGATTTCCGGCAGATACAGCAGTCGGAAAATCAACGCAACGGCGACAGTCGGAATAATCACTGGTACAAAGAAAATGGATCGGAACAGACCGGCAAACGCGGTTCTGTTGGTAAGCCACACGGCGACACCAATCGCGAGTACCACGTTCAACGAAACGTACGCAACGACGTAGTAGAGTGTATTCCACAAAACGCGAAGGAACAGCGGATCGTCAAACAGCAATCGTCGATAGTTTTCGAAACCAATAAACCGGGGAGTGCCGACGAGCGCATAGTCGAAGAAACTGAACACGAGCGAGGCCACAGTCGGTGCAGCTACGAATGCGATGAACCCGATCAGATTTGGAGCTATGAAGGCAAGCGCCGCCACCGTATTGCGGCGGCGCTGTATGACGCTCAGGCTCGACATGGAGAACCTCAGAATGTCTGCACATTCGGTGCTATCGACCGAATCCGTGATGTAATACGACGGGCAACCTCTTCTCCCGAAATCGAAGAGTCCAGAAGAAGTGCCTGTATCTCGTCCTGAACGACCGACTGGACTTC
>SKKC01000007.1 GCA_007121695.1 Spirochaetales bacterium
GAAGCTATTTTGACCCTGAGGCTTCGACTGCCGCGATTACCACCGACAAACTGCGCGCCACGCCCGGTGGCACCGGGTGGATCAAGTGCAACGCCAACTACGTGACCCCCATTCTCGTGAAACGCTGGGCAAATGATCAGGGCTACATGGAGGCGATCTTCCTCGACATGAATCAGGAGTACGTGGAGGAAGGATCGAGCTGCAACATTTTCTTTCGCTTGAAGGACGGCACGCTTGTAACGCCCGAACTCGGCGACACGATTCTTCCGGGCATTAATCGCGCGAGCGTATTGACCTTAGCGCGCGACATGGGCGTGAAGACCGAAGAACGCAAGGTCCCGATTCGCGAAGTCATGGCCAACTGCACGGAGTGCTTCGTGACCGGAACCGCCGCAGGCGTGAGCTACATTGAAAGCATTACCCACGCGGGCACGAAGGCGACCTTCGGCGACGGGTCCATGGGAGAGCTGTCGCGCGAGCTGTTGATTACCCTGAAAGGCATACAGTACGGGTCCAAGCCCGACACGCACGGCTGGATGTATACGGTATAGGCCGCCGTTACAGGCGCGCCGGAAAGAAGTCGCGATCCGAGAGATCGCGCGGCAGCGATCGGTACACGCGCAGGTCGAAATCCTGATCGGGAAACAGCACGTATCTCTGGTTCAGAAAGGCGAGGTCCGTGGCATCGCTGCGGACGGCCGTCTGTGGGTTGCGCCCAAGGTCTGTCGCGTCCTGCGTCGAGTTCGTGAACGCAACAAGCGCGTCGGCCCGGTCGTTCCGGTTTCCGGTCTGCTCGAAGATGCGGTGCATGGTTACCCCGAGATTGTTACTCGCCATGGCGCGGAACTGCACGAGTTCCCGGTGTGCCGGGTTCCGGTTCACGTTGAACTCGTCGCCGAAACTCCGTCGTTCGGCCTCGAGCATGTCCAGTACATCGAGCAGATAGGACTGCGCGGTCACGAACTGGTTGCGGAAGTAATGCGTGTTCGCCCTGGCGAAGGCGAGATTCGGGTTCCTCGTAGCCCCTGCGACAGACTCGAAGCGGTCAAGCGCTTCACGGTAGCGGTTGTCGCGGAAGGCGATCCAGCCGAGGCGATACCGCACGGTATCCGCGTCGTGCCGTGGCCCGTCTCCGTAGCGGTGGGCGAGCGCGAGACGGTACTGTGCTTCGGCGCTCTCGAACTCGCCAGTCTGATCGAAGAACAGGTTTCCGAAGCTCGTGAACATGCGGCCGAAGCGGTGATCCGGACGCAGCAGACCCGCCGCATTTTCTGCGGTGAACAGGTCGACAGCCTGCGAGAAGTACTGTTCGGCCTGCAGCGTCCTGCCCTGCCGCAGGTGAAACTCGCCAATAAGTGTGTGCGTATCTATGAACATGGCCCGCTGACGCGCGGTTGCCAGATCCTGCTCGGCAAACAGGCCCAGCGCGTCTTCGAGCGCCTGCAGTTCGTTCGTCGTTTCGCCCATGCGGCGGAAGAATCGTCCGAACTGATAGAAGGCGTCCGGCGACCTCGGGTCGGTCCGGAGTATGCGACGCAGCATGTCGCGCGGAAAGGTTATCTCATCGCGGTCTATCAGGAACCCGGCAGCCTCTGCGTAGATCTCGGGTGTCACGGGAGCTTCTGTTCGCACATCTTCGAAGAGCGTCACGAGCTCGAGAACCGGTCCCGGGTTGCCCCGCCGTACGTGGTACCACAGGAGCCGTTCGAGAATCGCGTCCTGCGGGCCGAACAGCTGCACGAGCAGCGAGTAGGAGTCAAACGCCCGACCGAAGCGCGCGTTCATGAGTTCCATGTCGGTCGTGTCGGCGTCCGCCCAGCGAAGGAAATTATCGCCTTCGGCGAGAATGCCCGCGAACTCCGGGCCGTGTTCGCGTATGTAGTCCTGAATGGTCTCGTCCGCGCCGGCGAAGTTTCCGAGGATTTCCGACTGCAGCGACGCAAGCCGAAGCATGCCTTCCCTGTCCCAGCGGTACCGCTCGGACTGTATAAGCTGCCGAAGCATACGCTCCGCGCGATCGTACTGCCTGCGGCCGGTGAACGCGTCAGCGAAGCGCAGATACCACAGCCGGTGCTCGTGAAGCGTCCTCGCCCGGCCAAAGAGCTCTTCACCCAGATCGTAGCGGCTGTCCTGTATCTCTGCGAGTCCCTGCTGATACAGGTAGCGCGCGTACAACGGCTGATATACGAAGCGCACTCCGAGCCAGGTGACTACACCGATCAGAATCGCGACAAGCGCGACGGTGCGAATCAGCGGCAGGATGCGATGACGAAACTGGTAGGCAAAGCTCGCCCGTTCTTCCTCGAAGACCACCCCGCGGCGAACCTGGTAGTTCGCGGGAAGTCGAATTCGCTCGCCCTTGATGCCGCCCGCGACCCGGGCAATCTCCTTCGGAGGGCTTCCCTTAATGAGTACCCGGATAAGTGGTCGTATCTCGCCGGGGGGGCGATCCTCGTCGGCGATTATCTCTTCCGCGGCGATGCGCAGATTCAGCGGCAGCGAATCGAGCGTCTGCTTAATGTGGGCGAAATCCCTGTCTGACAGGACGATGGGTGCATCATCATCGTCGGAATCGGAAAACTGCGTTGCGGTCTTCGGAGCCTGCGTCGGCAGGGCTGCGGCCGGGTTCAGCTCTTCTTCGTCGGCGAAGTAGGCACCGTCTTCTTCCTCGAGAACGCCGAACTCCTTGCCGAAGTCGCCAAGACTGAACTCGCTGACATCGGCAATTTCGTCGTCGTCGGCCGCGGGGTCGTCGTCGAAGCTTCCAACCTCGGGAGCCTCGTCGTCCTCCATGCCAAACTCGCCGAAATCTCCCACGTCGAACTCGTCCGAACCACCGCCGTCGTCTTCCGAATCGTCGTCAGCAAAATCAAGGTCGCCTTCCACGTCGAGCTCTTCGAGCTCTTCGGCTTCCGGCAGATCAAAACTGATGTCGGCATCAGAGTCGGCTTCGCCTTCGGGTTCTGCTTCGAGCTCTGCGACTGGTTCTTCGTCTGCGTCGGTCTCGCCGAA
>SKKC01000022.1 GCA_007121695.1 Spirochaetales bacterium
GACTGCTCGATATCGCTTCGTTCGATCACCCCGCAGGCTGAGGGCCCGCATGACACGCGGGGTGCGGAACGGTACAATGCAGCACTGGAAGTCGCGCGTGGGTTCAAGAATCAGGCAAAGCGTACACACTATACGGGAAACCCGTGACCTCAGACGGTTCCTCGACGTGGTTGCATCTGCGTCCATTTCGAGAGTGCTGACCGTGACAGGAGTCGGCCTGGCAGTATATGCGGCTCTGGTACCGACAATGCTCGAGGTCTCGGCGTCGCACGCCTTTTTCTGGCTTCCGGTCCTGGGCAGCGTCGCGTGCCTGTGCCTGTGGACAGCGCACCGCATGGGCATGCTCCAGCGACTACAGGTACATCGCCTCGCGTTCACGGTACTGGTAATTGTCGCCATCAACATAGCCCTGCCGCTCTTTTACCTCGGGGAGACCGGCTACATTATTGCCGTTTCACTGCTCGTGGTCGTTGTCGCCATGGTGTTTCTGCGGCAGAAATGGTACTGGATTGCGCTCGGGTTTACGATGCTCCTGTCGGTCGCCGCGATATCCGCGCACTGGCATACCCTCACCGGAGCCGCGGAGTTATGGCTTCTGGTTTCCGTTGCGGTCAGCGTATCGCTACACCGGGTACTCTCCCGTAATTTTCTGTGGCTCGGAACACAGCGGCACCTGTTGAAGGCAGCAGCGCGCGACGCAGAGCGTGGTCGGGAACGTCTGCGGATATCCGAGGGCTTCGCGAACGCAGTCAGCACCATCTCCGCACGACTTATCAACCTGGAAATAGACCGCATAGATGAACAGATAGACCAGGCACTCGGAGTCATCGCACGGTACTGCGATGTCGACCGATGCAGCGTGTACATGGTAGACGACCGTGCAGGCGTCATGAAAAACGCCCACGAATGGTGTACGCCCGGGGTGCAGACGCTGAAACAGCTGTTCGACGGTGTAGTGCCGCTCGATACCTTTCCCTGGATCAGAAAACGACTGCAGCTTCTCGAGACAGTCGAGCTGTCCTCCATCGAGGATCTGCCCGAAGAAGCGGTCGCGGAACGGGAACTGGTGCGACAACTCGGCATCAAGAGCCTGCTTCTGGTTCCGATCTCGAACGAGGGGCACATAAAGGGTTTTTTCGAACTGTCGAACACTCGCGACGAAGTGCACTGGAATCAGTCGTTCCGGAACATTCTGCAGATTGCGGCGCAGAGTTTCTCGAATGCGATTGTCAGGAAAGATATGGAACAACGTCTGCACGACCACATTGCGCAGCGTCGGGAAGCCGAGCGTCGGGCGGAGAAACTCAGACGCATGGAGTCCGACATGGGTTCGCGTATTCAGCGCACCCTGCTCTTCGGTGATATTCCGCGCGATACCTGGCCACTGACCGTGCATGCATCGACGACGCCAAGCCGGAGCGTCGACGGTGATTTTTTCGAGTTTATCGCGGCGGAACCCGGCCTCGACGTGCTGATCGGCGACGTCATGGGAAAAGGCACCCCGGCAGCGCTTGTCGCCGCCGCTGCAAAGTCCCGGTTCTGGCAGGCGATCGTCGGCCTGAAATCCGGAGCCTCTGCGTCAAAACGGCCTGCTCCGGCACAGATCGTCGGGTCCGTATCACAGGCTATGAGCTCCGAACTTCTTGAACTGAACACCTTTTTTACCCTCTCCTACGCGCGCTTCGATACCGAACAGGCTATCTGCCGCGTTGTGGACTGCGGGCACCCCCCGCTTCTGCGGTTCCGGCGCAACACCGGCATCGCGGAGTGGCTTCGCGGTGTAAACCTTCCCGTTGGAATGCACGAATCAGAGATATACCGCGAACTGGTCCTGCCGCTGGAAGCCGGAGACGTGTTCGTAGCCTATTCGGACGGCGTCACGGAAGCGGCCTCGGCACAGGGGGAACAGTTCGGGTACGCGCGACTCGCGCGAACCGTGCACGAGGCGGTGCGCGCCGGGTGTGCGGAGGAAATCGTGGGCGCGATCGAACACGCCGTGAGGGAGTTCAGCGGAGACGCAGGGCCTGCCGACGACGTCACCTGCGCTGTCACGTGCATCGATGAAACGTACTCGGTCCCCGAGACGGTGGCGGAACTGCATATGACCGTCAGATCGACAGACCGCATGGAAGACGTCGTTTCAGCGCGCGTCGGCCCCGTTCTCAGGGACGTCTACGCCAGCGCGGGGTGTGCGGCCACCGTAGACAGCGTGCAGGACGGACTCGTAGCGGCACTGCTGAACGTGGTTCACCACGCGCATCGTGGAATCGAGGCTGGCAGCATAGATATTTCGTTGCGCGCGAGCAGAAACTACGTCATGCTGAAGATTACACACGGCGGACAGCCCTACGACCCGGCAGCCCAGGTTCGCGGTGGACGGGTCGTTCATGAAACCGGCTCAGGATTGCGGACTATGGATCAGAGCTTCGATTCGGTAACCTACACGTACTCAGACGACGGCAAACAGCACATGTACCTCACAAGCTATTTTTCGGAGGCTACGTAGCGTGGCGTTGACGTCTCGTCTCGCAGGTATTGAGCCCGATGCCACGGCACGGATTCAACAGGCGGAGTCTGCCGCACAGGAGTTCGATATCCCGCTCGCAGACGCGCTGATCCTCTACGGCGGGTTTACACCGGAACTCGTGGCTCGAGAGGTCGCTGCGGAAGCAGGACTTCGCTACACTTCTGATCCGCTCGCATCGATTATACCTGGCATCGATCCCGAGGCAGCCCTGCAGGTCGGATGGCGATCCGCGCTGCGTATCGGCGCTCTTCCGCTGTACCGCGACGGCGGTACCCTCGTTGTCCTGACTCTACGAGCCCGAAACCGGCCGGCTGCAAATCACTTTGCGGAGGTTTTTGGAGTCGACAATACGGAAGAGATTCTCACGACACGCGCAGCCTTTATTCAGACGGTCGAGCGGGTATTCTCCGATCAGCTTGCCCGGGAGGCTGTCGACCTGCACGTCCGAAAGCGACCCGACGAGAGCGCGCGTTCAGTACTCAGTCGGGGCCAGATCCTTACGGGCATCGCACTCGTCGGCGCGCTTGTCTTCGGCACAGCTACGGCTGGGTTCGTAGTGGTCCGCGCGGTTCTGCTCTTCAGTTCACTCGTATACGTTGGAGTTATCGGGTTCAGGTTCTTCGCGAGCGCATCGGGCAATCTGGAGAACATCGTCGTCGACGTATCGCCGCAGGAGGCTCAGGAGAGAACCCATGCCGAACTTCCCCTGTATAGCGTGCTGTTGCCTCTCTATCGGGAACCGGCTGCCCTTCCACACCTGCTGAGCGCCATACGGAACCTCGATTACCCCCCGCATAAACTCGACGTGCTGATACTGCTTGAGCAGGATGATGAACAGACCCACCGCGCTCTCGCTGACCTGCCGGTCCCGGCACACTGGACTGTTCTGCACGTTCCCGCCGGATACCCTCGCACCAAGGCAAAGGCATGCAACTACGGCCTGCACTTTGCCCGGGGCAGCTACTGCGTAGTCTACGACGCCGAGGACGTACCAGACCCGGATCAGCTCAAAAAGACGGTTGCCGCGTTCTCGCGGACAAGCTCCGTCACCATGTGTTTTCAGTCGCTCCTGAGATACACGAGAACAAACACAAACCTCCTGACGCGGCTCTTTTCCATGGAATACCACTACATGTTCGATTTCATGACACCGGGCCTGTACGCAATGTCTCTTCCGGTTCCCGTTGCCGGTACCAGCAATCACTTCAATACCGAAAAGCTGCGGGCCCTCGGGCAATGGGATCCGTACAACACCACCGAACACATTGACCTCGGAATTCGAATCGCGGTCGAGAGTCAGACTGTCGGAGTATTACGCAGCACGACGTCGGAAGACGCAAACGGGAGGCTGTGGAACTGGATTCGGCAACGTACACGACGACTGAAGGGGCAGTTTCATACCTTTCTTGTCTACAACCGGAACCCTGTGAAAACCATGCGGAATCTGGGAATCCGCGGCTGGCTCGGTTTCATGCTCTTTGTCGGCGGCACCCCGCTTGTCTACCTGATCGCACCGGTTCTCTGGATGACTGTCATTCTGGGGCTGTTACCGCAGGCGACGGGCATTCTGAATCTGATCACACCGCTCGTGCTGTATCTCTCGCTGACATCGCTGATGCTCGGGAACGTGATTTCGGTGTATATGCTCATGCTTGGATCGTTCCACCGACGCCAGTACCGGCTGATACCCTATACGCTTCTGACGCCGGTGTATCAGATACTCCATTCAGTTGCGGCGTGGCGAGCGCTCTGGCAGCTTCTGCGACGACCACACTACTGGGACAAGACGGACCACGACGGTGCAGGAGAGTCAGCGCCATGAATCGTGCCCGCATTGCCATCTTTCCTGTCATTCCCAACCGACGTCGCTTTTTCTCGCTGGTACTGATCCTGATTCCGGTGCTGACTGCTGCAGGCTACGCGTCAATGCATCTCGGCTACTACCCGGTACGGCTTCTGCACCTCGCTGGGCTTGCACGAATCGGAACGTCAGGTTCGGTGATTCAGCAGAACGAAGTTCTCCCGGTCTCGCCTCCGCTTTCCTTCCTGCTGTTCGTACTTTTCAGGAACCCGATGGTGATCTCCGGAGTGATCGGTGCCGTGCTGATCGGGTATCTGGTGTACTACGTGACATCGTACCCGCATGCCCCGCTACTGAAGACAGTGCTTGTGACCTACATTCTTCTATCACCATCGATGCTACTTCTTGTTCTTTTCGAACTGGAGTGGACCGTCTTTCTTATGCTGGGGTTTTTTGCGAACTATTTTGTGCTCGAGTTTTACCGGCAGGAGCACAGCTTTTTTCTTTTCATGTGCGGGCTGTGCATTGGAGCAATGTATCTGATTGTCCCGGAAATCCTGCTGTTTCTGCCCTTCCTGATCTTCGGCCTGGGTTTCATTTTCCGCCGGCTCGGTCGCACGCTCATCTACGCCGCTATCCTGCTGTTTCCGGTCCTGTCAGCGGCGCTGCTGTGGCCCGTCGTCGAATGGTTCATTAGCGGCTCGCTTCTGAACCCGCTTCCGCGGTTTTCCCGGCAGATACCGACGGAGTATCTGTGGACGAGTCTGCGCGAGAGCGGGCTCGTAATTGTCGGGTATCTGGCCCTCGCAGCGCTCATGCTTCGAAGCAAAAACACCATGTTCCGGCCCGCATACGCGATACTCGGTGTACCGGTGCTCCTCCTGCTCAACGGTGTGCTCTGGGACCGGCCGGTTCCCATTATGGTTCAGATACCGCTCCTTATGGTAAACGTGGTAATCCTGTATCCCTATCTGGACATGATGATTGCACGAAAGGTCCTTCGCCCGGCGGTTATTGTTCTGGCCATTGTCGCAACCCTTTCCGGCGTGCATACCCTCATGAATCCCCCGGATTCGTTTCGTGCAGATGTCGGAGCGCTTATTCGGGGTGACGGAGGCAATCTGGCGGAATACGATCGGGTTCTGCAACAGGTGGGAGCCGGTGAGGTCCTGCTTACGTCAGACACTGTTCATTTTGCCTCGCTCATGGACGACCGACCGGACTCCATGATTCATTACAGACGATTCGCCGGACTGGCCGTGCCACCACAGGTACGCTGGATCATCGCAGACGCACCGGAAAACTCCTTCGTCGATCTTCGGGGGTTTACCGAACGCTATCGCACCGACCGTTTCCGCGTGCTCGAACGGAACTGATATACAGGGAGTTATTGTGGGAGTTATTGCCGTACTTGAAGAACGATACGCGAGCCACGAGGTGGAACGGGCTGTCATTGAACACGCGGGTCATCGCATGATGGAACTACAGCCGGATGACCCGAACTGGCGTGCGCACGCAGCACGTGCAGACGCGCTTCTGCTGAACCTGACTCAAATCGGAGACGAGGAGCTGGCCGCGCTTTCGCGCTGCCGCGTCATCTCCCGCTACGGGGTCGGGTACGACAACGTGGACAGCGTTGCCGCTGCACGGCGTGGTATAGCCGTGGTGACACAGCCAGCCGTGACGGTGGAGGAAGTGACCGATCACGCCGTCGCGCTGTGGCTTGCCTGTTGCAGGCAGACGGCGGCCCGCGACCAGCTCGTACGTGAAGGTGGGTGGAACGTGGAAACCCCGGCCTCGACTCGGCGAATCGCTGGAACGACATTCGGGATCGTCGGTTTCGGTCGCACCGGACGCTCTCTCGCCCGGAAGCTGTCCGGATTCCGGCTCGGGAGAATACTCGTGTACGATCATCGCGTACCCGATGTCGAGGTGCGTGCTGCGCAGTGCGAACCGGTACGCTTCGACGAGCTGATCTCGTCCTCGGATTCCGTTAGCGTACACGTCACGCTGAACGAAAAATCGCGGAACATGTTCTCGCGAGATGTCCTGTTCAGGATGAAGCGCGGCGCGTGCATTATTAACACATCGCGCGGGGGTATCCTCGACGAAGAGGCGCTTGCTGACGCCTTAGCTGCGGGGCACCTCCACTCCGCTGGCGTCGACGTGTTCCAGTACGAAAACCCGGCCCGTTCGGCTCTGACCCGGCAGCCGACGGCGATCCTCACCGACCACTGCGCCTGGTACTCGGTACAGGGACAGGTCGAACTGCAAAGAACAACAGCCGAAAGCGCCGTGCGGTACCTCAACGGCGATCGCACCGTTTCGATCATAAACCGGGATCTGCTCGGCACCGAGTGAACTTGCCCTGGACAAAAACATCTCTGTATCTTGAACAGATGCGAGTAACAAAGATTCTACTACTGGTAGCGCTCCCGGTCCTGTCCGTATTTGCGGCCGGGGCACAGAGCTCTGACACTGTTCACGAAAGCGAACTGCACGACTTCCGCGTAGTCAGGGAAGTGGGCAACCTTCAGAATCCATGGGGACTCGCCTACCTGCCCGACGGGCGCCTGCTTGTCACCGAGCGCCCCGGACGGCTCAGCATGATCGACGGAACACAGCGCACGCAGGTCAGCGGACTACCCGACATAGCCGCAGTCGGCCAGGGCGGCCTGCTCGACGTGGCTGTGCACCCGGACTTTGAACGGAATCGCCTGGTATACTTTACCTACGCTGCGAGGGGAGACGGAGGTGTTGGTACCGCGCTCGGTCGAGGCAGGCTTGACGGTTCGACGCTTCGCGACGTCGAGCAGCTGTTTCTCATGAATCAGCTCAGCAATGCGGGCCAGCACTTTGGCTCGCGGCTGGTGTTTCTGAACGACGGCACGATCCTTTTCACGATTGGCGACCGGGGACAGCGCAACCGTTCGCAGAATTTCGCTGACCACGCTGGCGGTACCATTCGCCTCAACGACGATGGCAGCGTTCCAGACGACAATCCGTGGGTCGGAGACGACCGGTTCGCGCCTGAGTTCTTTACCGTTGGGAACCGCAACTCGCAGGGAATGACCATACATCCGGAAACCGGGCAGATATGGCAAAGCGAGCATGGCCCTCGCGGTGGCGACGAGCTGAATCTGATACAGCCCGGCAGGAACTATGGCTGGCCGCTGGTTTCGCAAGGCACAGAGTATGCCTCCGGTGCAGAAATCGGTGCGCGCGAACGGGCCGGTATCACGAATCCGGTCCATTACTGGACTCCGGCGATTGCTCCTTCTGGCATGACGTTTTACACGGGAGACGCGTTTCCCGAGTGGCGCGGGAACCTCTTTCTTGCGTCCCTCGTTCAACGGCAGCTGCACAGAATTGTCCTTGACGGGACGCAGGTGGTGCACGAAGAGATACTACTGCCTCGGCAAATCGGGCGCATTCGTGATATAGTCCAGGGACCGGACGGGTTCCTGCGCGTCATTACCGACGAGGCTGACGGCGGAATCTACAGGATCGAACCGGCATCGTAAATACCGAAAGGAAGCAACCGAATATGAGCTGTGAGCGCTGCGAAGTTTTACCCCCTCGTATTCTGCCCGAAACGGATCTCTACATCTCTGCGCCTCTGGTAACCATCGAAGAAAAGATTCGTGGTGCGTTTGCAGAATACGGAGTTGACGCCGAAAACCTGTTCGACGGTATACACCGCTACCGGGTTCCAGCAGCCTCTCTCGAAGCGGTGTGCGATACCCATCTGTCAAAGCTAGGCGACCGCGCCAGGCACGACACGAGGGCTCTTATGGTCGAACCTGGTGCCAGTCCGACCATACGGAATCTGGTCCACATGCAGTCACTCGATGAAATGGTGGCACACGTACAGGGTGGCGCAATCGTTGAGCTTCTTCGCTCCCAGAGACTGGAGACCTGGTTCCAGCCGATCGTAGAGGTAGCGAGTCGAGACGTGTTTGCCTACGAGTGCTTAAGCAGGGGGCGCCTGCCTGACAACAGCATCATGCGACCCGATATGATGTTCAGCGTCGCCCGGCGGTCGAACCTCCTGTACTACCTCGACCGCGAGGCCCGCATTACGGCCATACGAAACGCCTCGAAACACAAAATACCCACCCGCATTTTTATAAACTTCAACCCCACGTCCATCTATTCGCCGGAAACCTGCCTGCAGACGACAATCGAAGAGATCGAGCATTCATGCCTGGATGCATCACAGGTCGTATTCGAGATCGTTGAAAGCGATCATGTTGCCGACCTTGGCCAGCTGACGGCGATTCTGGACCAGTACCGCTCGAAAAACTTCAAGGTCGCGCTGGACGACCTGGGCGCAGGCTTCAACTCGCTTACCTCGCTCGACAAGCTCCGCCCGGACTACATGAAACTCGATATAGAACTGACCAGAAATGTGGATTCCGACCCGTACAAGGCCCGCATCTGCGAAAACCTGCTGTCCATGGCGCACAAGCTGAACATAGACACCATCGTCGAGGGAATAGAAACACCGGCGGAATTCCGCTGGATACGCGATCACGGCGCGAAGTACGTACAGGGGTATCTTCTTGCGAAACCTGCCGCAGAGCCTCCGACACCGGATTTCGGCTGGATGCTTACCTGACCGGTCCCGCCCGGGTCATGTCGGCGGGTTCGTTGCCGACGAGCGTATGCTGATATGCGTTGGAAGTACCAGACGTCGAGGTTTTCTGATGCTGTCCGGATCGGACAGCCGTTCCACCAGGAGCGACACCGCCGTTGAACCCATGCCCGAAGCGGGTAGCGCGACAGTCGTAAGCGCAGGACTCATGTACCGGCTCAGGTAGTCGTCGTCGAATCCGACCACGGAGACCTCTTCGGGAACGGAGATTTCGGCTTCCCGCGACGCGAGTAGCGCACCGTAGGCCACGACATCGTTCCCCGCGAATACGGCGGTTGGTAGCTTCGGAAGCGACAGAAGATCAAGCATTGCATCGTGACCGGACTGTTCCGAGAAGTCCGCGTATCTCACGAGATCCTCGCTGTACGGTATGTTCGCGGCTTCCAGCGCGTCCCTGTACCCGGCCAGACGCGCAGACGACGCGGTAAACGTGGGGGCTGCGTGTGTGATCATCGCGATCCGTCGATGGCCGAGGCCAATAAGGTATTCGACGATCTGGCAGGCGGCCCCGCGGTTATCGACGAACACCTGGTCTATCGCGAGCGTATCGCCAAGGTCGTCGAGACTGACGACCGGAATCTGTTCGGTAATGAGGTCGTTGAGCCCCGCATCGCTTGCCTGTGTATTAATGAGAATAATACCGTCGAGGTTATCCTGACGCACCAGGTCAACGTAGTTGCCCGTATAGCTCTGCGAGATCGGCTGGATAATCAGCTGTACCCTGTGCCGGTTCACCGCCTGCGACATTCCTTCTATGGTCCGCACAATGAACGCGTCGGTATACACGTACTGGGAGTGGCGTACGTACAGTCCGACCGTCTGACGCCTCGCCATCGCGACCCGTCGCGCTCGCTCGTCGGGCGTGTATCCGAGATCCTGCATGGCAGCCAGGACGCGCTGACGCGTGTCTTCCGAGATGTTTTTTCCCGGAGTGTTGTTCACGACGAACGAAACAGTCGTCCGCGAGACTCCGGCCTTCTGTGCCACATCTGCTGCTGAGACGCGTTTGTGTTCCATAGTCTCCGGTACATCCAAGTGTGGCGGCGGAGTCGGCACGTTCACCGACCCGCCAACCGTGTGATCAGCCCTTTACGGATCCGGCCATCATTCCCCGTACAAAATACCGCTGCATGGAGAAGAAAATAATCAGGGGTACGATCATGGTCACGAATGCACCAGAGGTGAGTACGTGCCAGGACTGTCCGCGGCTACCCACAAGCTCTGCGAGTCTTGTCGTAACGATGGGTCTCCTGGTTCCGAAGAACACGAGCGCTACGAGCAGATCGTTCCAGACCCAGAGAAACTGGAAAATCGCGAACGACGCGATTGCCGGTACCGACAGCGGAAGTATAAGGCGGGTAAATGACATCCACGGCGTCGCACCGTCGGCAAACGCCGATTCAAGAATGGACTTGGGAATACCTGAAATATACCCGTACATGATATACGTCGCGAGCGGAAGACCAAAACCGGTATGCGCAAGCCACATGCCGACAAACGTGCCGCTGATCTGGTTCGCCGTGTATACACGGAGGACCGGGATAAGCGCCATCTGAAGCGGTACGATCAACAGCCCCACAATAAGGACAAAGAGAAACTGGCGCCCCGGAAACTTCATCCAGGAGACCGCGTAGGCTGCGAACGCCGCCATGGTAATGGGTATGACCGTGGCAGGAAGGGTAATAAGAATCGAGTTAAAAAACGCTCCCGCCATTCCGTCTGCAGTGAGCACCCGGTCGTAGTTGGCAAAGGTCCACTGGCTGAAGTCGGTAAAGTTAAACAGGCCGACCCACCATCCCGATTGCTGTATTGCCGTTTGCGTCCGAAAGCTCGATACGAGAAGCCCGATCGTCGGCAGCGTCCAGATCGCGAGTATCAGAATAACAAACAGCCGAACCGGGATCCCCCCGAGTATTCGCTGTACTTTCATGGAGCCAAGGAATGAACCACGGGTGGACGCAGCGTGGCGAAGGTCTCCTTCCCGGGAAGCAATGTCGGCCGCGTGTTCCTGTTGTTGTGTCGTTGTATTCTGTGCCATGAGGTCCTCCTAGAAACTCTTCTCGCGCATGGAGCGGACATTCTGTATCAGCAGGGGAATAACAACGACGAACAGAAATACGGCAAGCGCACTTCCTCGTCCGAAGTTCCTGAACTGAAACGCCTCCTGATACATGCGCAGCGCGACAATGTTCGTTCCATGCTGCCCGCTGGTCATGACGTACACGACGTCGAAAATCTTCAGTACGAGAAACAGAATTGTTGTTCCGACAGTC
>SKKC01000309.1 GCA_007121695.1 Spirochaetales bacterium
GACCTTCCTTACCGCACACGTAGACGCGGTGCGGGACACCGAGGGCGGAGGCGAAATTTCGGTCGCCGGGAACACCTACGCCGGCTCGTGGGTGTTCGACAGTCGATGGAAATACCAGAATCTGGTTGTAGACGAAACGAAGTACAGAAATCTCAAACAACACTTCAAGGGGGTGGAGGTACGAACCCCGGACGATCGTTTCGACGTTGACACGGCGCGTATGTTCGACTTCCGCACGCCGCAGCACGACGTGATGCGCTTCTTCTACGTACTCCCGTGGAGCCCTCGGGAGGCGCTTGTCGAGTTTACCCTGTTCAGCCCGGAGACACTTCCACCAGAAGAGTACGATCAGCGCATTGCTGACTATATTCACGATGTCCTCGGGATCACCGAGTACGAGATAACGGCCGACGAAGCCTGCATTATTCCCATGACGGATCAGCCGTTCGAACGGCGGGGCGGTGTTCACGTTCTGCGCATAGGAACCCTCGGAGGCCGGGTCAAGGCGTCGACCGGCTACGCCTTCATGCGCATGCAGTGGGATGCCGAGGCCATTGTCGACTCTCTCAAGCGCACAGGCAGTCCCTTTGACCTCCCGCACACGCCGAAGCGCTACCACACCTTTGACTCCATTCTGCTGCAGGTACTGAAGGAGCGTGGAGACCTCGCCGAACACGTCTTTGTCCGGTTTTTCGATCGTAATCCCGTTTCACGCATGTTCCGCTTTCTCGACGAAGAAGCTGGCGTGTGGGAAAATCTGAAGCTCATGTCCACAGTGCCGATTCCGACCTTTCTCAAGGCGGGCTGGCAGGTTATAAGGTCCTGAATATGCTCGAATATATAGTTATGTCTCTTTCAGAGCTGCCGGTCGCGGTTCTCGTGCTCGGAATCGTCTGGCTGCTTTCCATGATTGGTCTGCCGATTGTTCGCTGGATATGGTCAGACACCGCGGTGCCCGCGGGAGTTTCCGTGGGTGTGCTCCTGCAGACCGCAACCGTCCTGACGCTCATGAGCATCGGCGCCGGATTTCGGCCGACGCTGGTCGCGGGCGTGCTTGTAGCTCTGCTCGGCTGGCTGCTCGAGTTCGTGGGCAGCCACACAGGATTCCCCTTCGGTCGGTATCATTACACGCAGCGTCTGCAGCCGCAGATCGGCGAGGTACCCGTGCTGATTCCGCTCGCGTGGATCATGATGATGCCACCGTCATGGGCCGTTGCAACGGTGCTTGTTCCGGGCGGGAACATAGTGCTGTTTTCGCTCGTTGCCGGGGCGGCATTTGCCGCCTGGGATCTGTTCCTTGATCCACAGATGGTCGGCTGGAACTTCTGGGAGTGGGAACAGGACGGCTGGTACTTCGGTATACCGTTCCAGAACCTGATCGGGTGGTTCATTGGTGCGAGTATCATTACCTTCGTCGTGCGCCTGGTCCTGGGTTCGTTTGCGCTCCCTGTGGCACCACTCGTGCTCGTGTATCTTCTGACCTGGTTTCTCGAGTCAGTCGGACAGCTCGCGTTCTGGAACCTCAAGGGGAGCGGAGTTGTCGGTCTCCTCGGCATGGGTATGTTTCTTGTATTGACTTTCATGCTCTATTGATGCTTCGCTTGCACGACAGGGAGCATTCCATGGCTCGTGCATTCAGGCGGATAATTGCATTTGGGGACCTCCACGCAGAGGCCGGTTTTTTCCGGGAGGTCATGTCCAGGTGCGGGCTTGTCGACGACGCCAACCAGTTTATCGCCCCGGATACAGCCTTAATTCTTCTCGGCAACATCTGTGACCGCGGGCCCGACAGTGCCGGTATCTACCGCTCGGTCATGAGCTATCAGGCGCAGGCGCCGAAACGCGGAAGTCGCGTCTACTCCCTGCTCGGGAAACACGAAGTTACACACCTCTTTGGCATGCACACGGAGATGTCGGAAACGGAGCAGGCCGGATACCGTTTCGACGGCTATTCCGAACGAGACGCCTGCGAGCGGGCTTTCGCTCCCGGGGGGTGGCTGTTCGAGTGGCTGGTAACGCAGCCAGTCGCGGTACGGATACACCCGTTTGTATTTGCTCCCGCGGATCTTCCGCCGGTGTTTCGCGATCTGCAGGTGGCCGACGTGAATACTGCGGTTCGCACGGAACTGCAGAAGCACGTAATTGCGTTCCGGAATGGCACCGATGATCTTCCTCTCTCGCTGTTCTCTCCCGAGGCGAGTATTCTCTGCTCTGACGCAGCAGGCCACATGGCGTCGCCGGATTATACCTCGACGCTCCATACCTTTCTCCGAAACAATCGCGCGCATGTATACGTGTGTGGTCATACGCCGCAGGCCTCGGGCACATTTTCCGTACGGCACGAGTCCCGCTATGTCTGTATCAACACGGGCCTGTCCTTCGTGGAACAGGGCTTTGGTTCGCGCACCGTCTTCGAGTGGACAGACGATGCCGTGCACGAGGTGACGTTTACCGGATCGGGGACGATACGGAAACCAGTGCCGCTTCCGCTTGACCGTCCGGTGTGAGGGCGTAAAAAACCGATGTTCGGACATAAAAAAAAGCCGGCTCCTGATGAGCCGGCTGAAGCGGTCTGTATTTTTTTTCGGGCCGTGCCCGCTACGACTGTTTGCTGCTTCAGTCGCTTTGACCGCCGTTTCGTGTGCGCTGATCAGCGCCACGGGTAGGTATGTGAATCGCAGACCTGCGATCTCGACTATGTGCCGGAGTTACCTCCGGCCGCTGTGGATCGGCGGTACGCATTCGCTCGTCATGATGCACGCCTCCGTTCGTCATGGAGGATTAACTCCTAACTACACCTGAATGCTATACCCGCTTTGGTACGCCGTCAACATGAATTTGCGTGCAGACTGTGGTAGAAACTGTATGGATTGCGGTGTCGTGGGGACAGGAGTACACTGCGAATACAGCGATGCTTGCTTCGTTGTGGGGGGTACATGAACAAAACAGACGCGAAGGACGGGCAGGTCATTCAGCTGCCGCGGGGTGGTCGGATTATACAC
>SKKC01000269.1 GCA_007121695.1 Spirochaetales bacterium
CCGTTCTGCACGTCCTCTTCGATGCGGGAAATAAGCGCTGTCATTTCCTCGACCGTGCTGCTCATGTTCTTCAGGACCTTCTGCTTGGCCACTTCAATGCGGCTGTGAATGTCTACGCTGCGAAAGCGGTTCAGCAGTACCCGAAACGTGCGAAATCCTTCCGAAAGCCGCTCGACGTCCTTCATGAGCAGTTTTGAGCGCTCGGCCACACGCCGCTTATCCGTCAGGCTCGCGTCGAGGTCGTCGACGAGGTGTTGCAGGCGGTGCAGGGCCTGCTCGTAGAGGACGCGGATCGACCCCTCGTTGCGCGACTGATTATCGACGAATCTGCCGACGAAGCTGCTTCGCTCTTTTTCTACTGCTTCGATAATGCCGGTTGCCCGCCGCGACTCGCTGCGGAACACGCGCACGCTCTCGAGAAGTTTTTCCCGTACGTCCATGAGAATATCGTTGCACAGCGATGGCAACTGCATAAAAAAGGTCAGCTCGTCGAGCGCTGCCTCGTCGCTTGTCAGGTTCGTGATGTCGGTCAGCTCCCGAAGCGAGATCAGTACGTGGTCTATCGACTGCTTGATAATGTCGTGAAGCTGCACCTCTTCCATAATACGCTGCAATGGTTTTCGCACCTCTTCAGAACCTGCGCTTATCTCGTTCAGCCGTGTCACAAGATGCCCAATGCCGCTCTGCAGCGACGAGAAGCTCTCTTCAAGACGGGACCCGGCGGTACTGAACACGTCTTCCTGCGTCCGGGCGGACTGCTCCATGTCGCTGCGGTAACTCTCGAAGACGGTTCTCAGGTGTTGTCCGCGCTCGGTAATGTCCTCGCTCAGCGAAATGGTCCGCTCCGCGAGGCGTTTCAGTTCCTCGGTAATGAAGGAAAACGCCTTTCCGGCGGCGCCCGCGTGCACGCTCGCGGTCATTGCGTTAATGGAAATGATCTCCATTTCTATGGAGTCTTCCTTTATTTCGTGTATGTGGCTGTCGAGCCCTTTCAGGCTCTCGAGCGCGTCCTGCAGTTGCGAGAAGCTGTCCTGGTCCTTGCGTCGCATATCGCCGAAGGTGTCCGATGCATCGCGGATAAGATCACGGACGTCGGCGATCGCTTCCTGCAGACAGTCGCTGGCGCTGGCATCACCGCACCCGCCTTCGCTCTGAAGCGCCGTTACAATGTCCGAGCTTTCGGAAAGCCCGAGATCCATTTCTTTCAGCAGGCGGGGAAAATTGTGTCCTATGCGCAGGTAGGAGTTTTCTGACTGCAGAACAAGGTCCTGCAGCGCAGTCTGTACCTGTTCACGAAAATCAAAACTGAATGATGCCATATGGCTTTCCAGTATAAGACGAAGCGGGAAATATCGCAATCTGTCCAATCACTCCAAGCTCGCAATAAAAAAAGCCGACCCCGGAAGGGTCGGCTTTCCATACGAAACTCTAACTGTCCGTCGCGTCTCAGATCTCGACCGGAGCGTCCTTCACTGCACGGAGACTCTGTTCGGTTTCCGGGTCAAAGAACGTGACCTTCGAGAAATCTGGTACGAACTTGCCCTGATCGCCAACCGCGAGAATAATCGACGGTTCGACACGACCAACGAAGGTGTGGTTTCCCGTGTTGAGGAAGAGGTGGGTTTCTGCACCCAGGGGTTCCACGACCTCGACGGATGCCGGAATGTACGTTCCGTCCTTCGCTTTTTCGTCGTACTTTACGTCTTCCGGGCGGATGCCGAAGACCAGATCCTTGCCAATGTATTCCTTGGCAATGTCTGCGAGCTCGCCCTGTATCATCATCTTGAAGTTGCCTTCGTCGATCCAGGTTTTGCCGCCTTCTTCGGTGATCTTCACGCTCATGAAGTTCATGGGAGCTGATCCAATGAATCCCGCGACAAAGCGGTTAACCGGGTTGTTGTACAGGGTCAGCGGATCACCGATCTGCTGAATAAGACCGTCCTTCATGACGACAATCTTGTCACCCATGGTCATTGCTTCGACCTGGTCGTGGGTCACGTACAGCATGGTCGCCTGCAGGCGGTTATGAAGACTCGAGATTTCGGCGCGCATCTGCACCCGCAGTTTCGCGTCGAGGTTCGACAGTGGCTCGTCGAACAGGAAGACCTTCGGCTTTCGGACGATCGCGCGACCGACGGCAACTCGCTGTCGCTGGCCACCGCTGAGAGCCTTCGGCTTGCGCTCGAGAAGCTGCTCGATATCGAGAATGCGTGCCGCTTCGTCGACGCGCTTCTTGATCTCGTCTTTAGAGAACTTGCGAATCTTGAGCCCGAACGCCATGTTGTCGTACACGCTCATGTGCGGATACAGCGCGTAGTTCTGGAAAACCATCGCGATGTCGCGGTCTTTCGGCGGAACGTCGTTGACGAGTTTGCCGTCGATCAGCAGTTCGCCTGACGTAATATCTTCGAGGCCTGCGACCATGCGCAGGGTTGTGGTCTTTCCACACCCTGACGGGCCGACGAGAACGACGAATTCCTTGTCCTTGACACTAATGTTCGCGTCTTTGACCGCCTGAACATTACCTTCGTAAATTTTGTTGATGTTCTTCAACTCAACGTTTGCCATGGAATACCCCCATTTGGCTTTATTTTAGTGTTCTTGATGGTAATTGCTATATCTCTTGGTGTCAACGAAATTTATCTGTTGCGCGATGAATCCGGGCGGTTCACCGGTTCCTGCTGCCGAAGCCAGTTCTGAATACGCGTTTCCGGCGATTCGGAGGAGTTTCCCGCGCGGATCTGATCGCGAACCCAGGGAATAACCGCTTCGTCGCGCATGCGCGGCCACATGTGGGGGAGCCGCTGGGGCCAGCGCAGCACCGAGACAGGAGGAATCCGGCCGACAAGGTCGGGACGAGCCTCGAGCAGTACCCGTTCGTTTATGTGGATGATGGAACTGAAACCGCCTGCGATTCCGTGTCGTGCGTGCCCGCTGTCGCGCGCCTGTTCGATAAGGTGCTGTTGCGTGTCATCGCTCAGGAGCCAGTTGAGGAAGGCACGGGCTCCCTGTGCGTTCGAGGTCTCACGGGGAACGCCTGCCATGACCACCGAGTCACGTACAAAGATGACCCCGTCGTGGGCAACCCACCGGGCATGCAGTCCGACCGTCTGGCTGTCCGGCCACCCGAGAAACTCGCTGCCCGACACGAACGCAAAGCCGATGCGCCCGTCGCGGACCAGATCCCGGTGGGGCCGGGTCAGGTAGCGCACGGCGAATGCGTCGGATTGCTCGGGTCCCTCGTTCACCTCGAAGACCCACTCCGCTGCGAAGGACAGGGTCTCTCGCAGCGGCTCGGTGCTCCACAGGGTTCCTCCCGCCGGGCCATGTCTGAACGCAACGCCCCGCGATGTCGTGAGTGTCCGCAGAAACTCCGTATCCCAGAGTGGCGAGTACCCAAGTACTCCGGTTCCCGCAGGACCTGCATCGTTGAACGCTCCCGCTGCGGAGCGGATCGCGTCGAGCTCGAGCATAAGGCGGTGTTCGGGATCCGGGGACAGAGCGTCCGCAAAGAGTACGGCCGGTACATCGAACGAGACTGGCACAAGACGCTGCACGTTGCCGAACCGGCCCATGGCAAGAAAACCGGGATAAAACTGCTGCGGACCACCGGCCCGTGACACAATGGTGCCTGCTTCGTCGAACAGCTGCTCGGCAACCGCCTGGTTCAGATATCGCCCGATAACCAGGTCCGGGACTCTGGTCTCGGATTGAAGCGCGCCTATAAGATCCGGTCGCGAGGCGACTTCGACCGCATACGTGTCCGAGTCCTGGTTGAACAGGATCGCGTAGTCGAGCAGTGCCGGAACATCGGTCCACACGAGGACCTGGCGCCGGGGTTCTTCGCTGCAGCCGGTGAAAACCACAGCGACACACGCGATCGCGAGAATAAGCCCGCGAATCCTACTGTGTCTGTTCGTGTGCAATCGCGTCCGCAGCATCAAAAACTTCTTTGTACAGAGCGGGCAGATCGGGGACATCGACGCTTGCGAAGGCAACACGGAGATACCTGTTCTGTATCGAGATTGTCCCGATACCTTTTTCGAGCAGGAACACACGTATCGCTTCTGCGTCCAGGTCGCCACAGTCAAAGCTCATGAAATAACCCGCGTTGCACGGAAGCGCCGTCAGGGGCCCGTCATACGAGGAGAGAATCTCCATGACGGTCCTGTACCGGGTGCGCATGTCGTCGTAGATACGCTGTTTTTCCGCCTGCCAGTCCGGATCCTCGAGCATGCGCAGAAGCAGGGTCTGACCGAGCGTGTTACCGTTGGAGACGGATGCCCGTATGCTTCCAGCGAGTTTTTTCTCGAAGGCGTCGTAGTGCACCTGGGTCAGACCGCGAGCGGCTATGGTAATGAAGCCCAGGCGAAGCCCCCAGAGGTATTCTTCCTTGGTGGCGCCGTCGACCTTGCAGGCGAGCACGCGTTCGTGCAGGTTCGCGCAGCGCGCAAACAGTGACTCCTGATACACGTCGTCGCTGTAATACAGCCCGAAGTACGCATCGTCGAACACGACAACAATGTCGAGTCCGTCTTCGGCAAGTTCGTGAAGGACAGCTACGATCGCATCTGCCTCGTTCTTCGTCGGTGCGTATCCGGCGGGATTGTTCGGAAAGTTCAGAAGCACCATGAGCTTGCCGGCGCTTCGGTGTTTCTCGCACGCAGCGCGAAAGCCTTCGACATGAAACGACCCTTCGTCGGTAAAGAAGGGAAAGGTAACGATGCGGCCCTGGCGGCGCGTCTCGAGCATAAGACGGTAGTTACCCCAGAACATGTCCGGCATGATAATACGGTCGTCGGGATCGACGAAGAGTTCCCCGAGCTGGAACAGACCGTTCGTAAGCCCGGAGGTCAGCACCGGCTTCGACATCGATGCGTCTGCAAGCCCCGGGTTCTTGCGTCGGATTTCCGCCTCCCAGCGCGTTCGAAGTGACGCATTGCCCGCTGTCGGGGAGTAGGCCACCGATTCCCGGGCGGAGAATCCGGGAATCTGTCGCGATGCAGCATCGACAAGAATCGGCTGCCCGTCGGAGTAGGCCATGCCCACCGTGGCGTTAAACCGTGTCGCCTTCGCGGCGGCCTCGGCAGATTGTGCAACGATACCTTTCGGAAAAAACGACCGGAGGCCATATTCACTCAGGACACGACCAATAACGGTCCCTTCAAGCAGCGCATTCAGTTCACGTGCGAGTTGGTTCATAGTCGCATAACAATATCGCGGACCCGTCGCCCGCGGCAATACGGCGCATCGCTTTTTAATTGTCCAATACCTCTAAGAACTTGACGTGCGCGAAGCAGATGCGTACTCTAAGGCGGTATGTCGCCGAGTGCATCGAAACCGACAGATACGGATACGGGGTCAGCGTCGGAAACGCCCGATAACCTGATCGAGAAACTCATCTCAATGGTCTTCGGCGGCGGCAACTCCGACAGGCAGCGGAAACGGCAGCTGAAGCAGATCGCGAAAGAGGTCGGCAAGAGCAGATACAAGTTTTATAAGGCCCGTGGCGAGCTTGTACAACCTGCGCTCGCGAAGTTTTTTTTCGACGTGTATACGGTTATTGGCCCGGCGCGTAACATGCTTCAGAACGCACGCGAAAGCCAGGGCCTCCGGGATCTGACGGTCGAACATTTTTTTACCGAACAGCAGCAGAAGTACCGGGACGCCTTTACCGAATCGTCCATTCGCGCGCTGGCGGAGAAAGAAGATGCGAAGACAGCGGTTGCCAGGGTCAAGACCGCCATGCAGCATTTTTATACCTCCTTCGACTCACAGTCTGTCGAACGGACGAACCGTACCTACACGCTGTTGCGTCAGTTTCTTGACCTCGTGCTGTTCGACTATTTTTTCGTGCTACGCAAGTTCGACGCCTCTATCGGCGAAGACTCCGTCGACGCACACCCGAAGTTCGAGGCGATCAACGCTGCATACGTCAGCGACGACCTGAAAGACTTTCTGGAGGTGTTTCTCTCCATAGATCTGACTGCTGACTGGTCGGATGTCCTCGACGTTCTGAAAGAGTATCGTGCGGTCGAGATCCTGGATCGAAAGGACTGGAAAAAGCTCACGACTCTTCTGCTGAATGTCCGGAAATCGGACGTGCTTACGCAGGTTATCCGTCTTGCCGACGGTGACCCCTACTATGAACCGACGATCACGACGGGAAAACACCGCATCCTTGAACCCTATCTGGAAAAGCTGAAGGTACAGGCAGAGGCCTATCTGCGGCAGATTGCGGTCGAAAAGCGAAACCGGAAAGTCGATCGCCTCTGTCAGGAAGTGTTCGGCAAGACTGCCATTAGTCGTGCAAAGTTTTATACCGAAAAAGCGAATATGACCCTCGGGCCGCGTCTGGGCACCGGCTATCTGCATCTGGACGCATTTAACTACCTCAAGGCGTTTCTCATTGACTACTTCAAGAAGGACGTCCGGGAGCTGCAGGACCTTCTGGTCATACGGGGGAAATGGACCGAACCCCTGACAAGCCAGCAATTGAGTGAATCGTTTCACAGTCTCATGGACATCTCGGCGAAACTCGTTGAGTTCGACGACAGCCTCTCCGACGAAGGCGAACTCGGCATGAAACTCAAGAAAGCGATCGGCCGTTCGTCCGAACGCGACAAAGCCTCGCTCAAGGCCGTAGCCACGATCGTCGACGAAATTAACACGCAGGCGAAACGCCTTATCAACGAGTCCGGGCAGCACCTGATTTCCATCGGAAAGGTGTTGAAACTGCTTATAGAAGACCGGAAACAGAAAAAGCCGGAAATGCTCATGAACTGGAAGGAAGTAGAGACCTACTCGGAGCAGTCTATCGACGATCGCATGGCGTCGGTCTACCGCACGATCTACTTTTTTATTCAGCTTCTACAGCTGTCCATGAAAAAATAGGACCCTTACGCGATCGCCTCTGACAGCGGTACCGAAAACAGATCGGGGCTGTCCACGTCCGGCTGCCGTTCGAGCGACAGCAGGTAGCGTTTCCTCGCGCGTCCGATTTCTACTGGAAGATGTCGCGCCCCGTATTTCCCGATACCGCCGCTACTCGGAATAACGCGGTGACAGGGAACGAGAATGCAGACGGGATTCTCCGCGATTGCATTCCCCACAGCGCGCGCGGCGCGCGCGCGCCCGACCTTTGCGGCTAGCTCGCCGTAGGTAACAGTCGCGCCGTAGGGCAGTTTGCACAGCTTCTTCCAGACGGAGAGCTGGAACTCGGTGCCGTCAATGCGTGTCTCCAGCGAGAAGCCTGTCCGGGTACCGTGAAAATACTCGTCCAGCTGCAACTCCAGTTCACCGCAGGCGTATTTGTTTGTTTCGAGGTGAATGTTCGCGTCCCAGGGCTCCAGTTCAATGAAGCTGACCCGCAGTACGCGGCCGCGGCGGTCCACCGCCAGATGCAGGTCACCAAGCGGTGCGTGATAGGTATGGCAGTATACGATCTCTTTCTGTTTCGACACGGGCATCTCCCACAGTCGGTAGACAGAATACAGGCAAGCTCCACTGCCTGTACATACGCTGCAGAAAAAAACCGGGCTTCAGACGACGTATTCAGACAGCAGATCGCGAAGCCGACTGCCCATTTCCGCTCGCACCTTAACCTGCTCGTTCTCGATTTCCTCTCGTACGACCCGGGCCTCCCGGTGCAGCATTGCAACGAGGTCCCAGCGGTCCGGAGGAAACAGAAGGTCTTCCTCGCTGCGGTGCGTCGTAACGAGTCCTGCGATACGCTCGCGAAGCGCCGGAATTCCAGCGCCGGTCAGGCTGCTGACCGGAACCCCCGAATCGACCCCGGCAACGTGTACCGCGGCGCTCGAGATGGTGTGCTCGTCGTAACCGAGCAGATCCATTTTGTTCAGAACGACCACGAGCGAGGCCGTATCGGCGCCTATTTCCGCGAGTACCGCGCGAGTTGTTGCAACTTCATCGGCAGCCTGCGGGCTCGATGCGTCGACCACGTGAAGCAGAATGTCCGCCCGCACGGTTTCTTCGAGCGTGCTCTGGAAGGCCTCGACCAGATCGTGGGGAAGCTTCCGGATGAATCCGACGGTGTCTGTTACAATGACTTCCACGCCCGCGGGCAGGGCCATGCGCGCGGATTTCGGATCGAGGGTGGCAAAGAGCTTGTCCTGCCTGAGAACGGTCTGCCCGGTCAGCGCCGTCAGCAGACTTGATTTGCCCGCGTTCGTGTAACCCACGAGTGCGACGGTGGGTACCGGAACCGCTTCCCGTTTCTGCCGCATCGTTGCCCGGTGCCGCCGAACTTCGCGCAGTTCGCGTTCAAGCTGCTGCTGTCGGGACGTTATACGGCGGCGGTCGATCTCCAGCTGCGTTTCGCCTTCACCGCGCGTTCCCTTCATACCACCCCGCTGGCGCGACAGGTGGGTCCACGCCCTGCGCAGGCGAGGAAGCTGGTACGCGAGTTCAGCCTTTTCGACCTGGAGCCGCGCCTCTCGCGTGACGGCGTGTTCGTGAAATATCTCGAGAATGATTTCGTGGCGGTCTGATACCGACACGCGCGTGCGGCGTTCGAGATTCCGCTGTTGCGACGGCGACAGTTCATCGTCGAATACGAGCGCGTCCGCTTCCAGCTCGTCGGCAAGGCTGGCGAGCTCGTCGGCCTGCCCGCTTCCGATAAACAGCCCGGGATGCGGAGTGTTGCCTCTCAGAACACGGGAATCGAGTACCCTGAAGCCGAGTGTATCGACCAGGCGGGCGAGTTCGCTGATGTGCTGGCGCGCTTCGGACGCGCTCATGTCCTTGTGCCGTACGCCGACCAGAATAACGCCCGGAGGCGTGTAGGTGTGTTCAATCATCTATGCAGGTGATTTTATCGCGAATTCGGCATTCAACGCCAGAGTCGAGGACGCTCTGGGGCAACAACGGTCGCCGCAGACGATTTTTTCCTGTATACTTCGGCTGTGCCGTATGCAATGAGTAGACCAGTACACCGGGTCCCGATGTGAAAAACGCGAGAGAAGTTATTTCGACACGACTCAGCTGCCGTTCCTTTGACGGTCAGCCGCTCTCCACGGACGACGAGGCAGCAGTTACGTCCCTGCTGAAACAGGTCAACGACCCTCCGTTCGGCTCTCCGGTAGGCATGGCGCTGGTATCTGCGACCGACACCATGATTGCCGACATATCCGAACGTGCTCCGTACGGCGTGGTGCACAATCCGGCCCAGTTCATAGTCGGGTATGTGCAGAAGGGCCGCCACAGCATGGAAGATTTCGGCTACGTGCTCGAGCAGGCGGTGCTGCACGTGGAAGCCCATGGTATTTCCACCTGCTGGCTCGGCGGTACATTTAACCGGGGCGGCTTTGCCGCCGTTCTGGGGCTCGACTCGGACGTACTGATACCGGCGGTCGTTCCCATTGGATACCCCGCCCGGCGTCGTACCGTAAGCGAAGGCTCGATACGGTTTTCCGTTGGCGCGCGGAAGCGTAAGCGATGGTCCGAGCTGTTTTTTGAAGCAGAGTTCTGGGATGATGATGACAAACCTCAGTCTCCACCGTTCGCCCTGAGCCCGGCAGCAGCGGCCGACTACGAAGCGATGCTCGAAGCTGTGCGCCTCGCGCCGTCAACGTCGAACCAGCAGCCGTGGCGTATCTACCGCTACAGTGCCGACAGCGGGCCGGACATGCTGCATCTGTTTGTCTCGCGTACAACCGGGTTTGACAAGGCTATCAAGGATGTCGACATGCAACGCATCGATGCGGGCGTGGCCATGGCACACTTCAGCGTGGTGGCAGACGAAATAGGGTTTCGCGGGCACTGGACCGAGCGAAAGCCGTCGTGGATGCCACGTGGGGTCGACTACGTAGCGACCTGGGTCGAGGACTGACCAGGGCAGTCCGGTTCAGGCCATGTGCTTCCGGTAGGCTTCCCACGTCGTTCGCACCAGCGTTTCCGGATCCGAGAAGACTGCGTCCCAGCTGAGGCTGTGAGAAGCCGTGCTGCTCGATGCCACGAGGCGGGCGGGGTCACCGGGGCGGCGATCCACAACGCGTGACGGAATGGGCTGTCCGGTTACGGTGCGTGCGACTTCGAGCATTTCCATGACGCTGAGTCCCTGTTCGCTTCCGAGGTTTACCGCGATACTCTCCTGCGTCTCGAACAGATAGTGCACGGCAGCCACGTGGGCGTTCGCAAGGTCGGTCACGTGAACGTAGTCGCGTATGCAGGTGCCGTCCGGGGTGTCGTAGTCATCACCGAAGATTAAAAGCTCGCCCCGTACTCCCGTGGCGACTTCCATAATGACCGGCAGCAGGTTTGCCGGATTGCGCTCGAGGCCACCGATGCGGCCGTCCGTATCGTAGCCGGCTGCGTTGAAATAGCGCAGACTCGCGCTCTTGAGTCCGGTGAGGTCGTCGTACCAGGCCATGATCCGTTCAATCTCGAGCTTCGTAAACCCGTAGAAGTTGGCCGGATTCGTCGGGTGGTCTTCGTCCACGGGAACGTACTGCGGTTCGCCATACACCGCAGCCGAACTCGAGAATACGATGCGGAGCACGCCTGTCTCTACCATGGCGTTCAGCAGCGATATGGTGCCACAGATATTGTTGTCCGCGTACTTTCCGGGGTGTTGCATGCTCTCCCCGGCCGCCTTGAACGCAGCGAGGTGTATCACCGCGTCGAATCCCTCTTTCAGTGTATTTTTCAGTAGATCCGTATCGCGTATACTGCCGCGTACGACATCTGCGTCCGGAAACAGGTTTGCTTCCAGGCCAGTGGAAAAATCATCAAAAACACTGACAGAGTATCCTGCGTCGAGCAGCGCGCGAGTCACATGGCTTCCAATGTATCCGGCTCCGCCGGCGACAAGTATACGCATAGAAAAACAGTGTGGGCATGGGCCGTACTCGTTGTCAAGCAATCGCGCGGGGCAGTAGATTATCGGGATGGTACACGTCGGGGGCTCGTCACATCAGTTCGATTTCATTTTCGCGGGCGGCGGGGGCGCTGCGCTGAGCCTCGCGTGGCATCTGGTGAATGCGGGCTACGATCAGGCCCGCATGCTGATCGTGGACGAGGAAGAAAAGCGGGTAAACGACCGGACCTGGTGTTACTGGGTCACAGGCCCGACACCGTACGATGATGTAGCGCGCACGAGCTGGGACACGCTTCAGATCGTCGGCGACGGACGGGATCTGGTCCTCCCTCTATCCCCGTATCGATACCAGATGCTCCGGGCAGAGGACTTTTATCGCTTCGTCAGGGAACGCC
>SKKC01000029.1 GCA_007121695.1 Spirochaetales bacterium
ACCGCAATCGCGCTTTCAGCGTACGGCGTTGCGAGCGCAACTATACAGTCGTCGGTGCTGGAATAGTTCTTCTGCACGTTTTTCCCCATTTGCTGGATCGAGATAAGCCGTTCCGGCTATAACAACACACGTGTTGCAGCATGGCGAAACATCCCGATGGCATCAATATGGTCTGACAAGCGTCTTACAGCCCATTGTACATCTGAAGGATCACGAAATCATTGGTGTAGAAGCGCTCGTACGGGCCACGGATCCGCACGGTACCGCGTGTGCACCCGCGCGCCTGTTCAACGAAGCAGCCAGCGCGGGCGAGGTACTCCAGCTTGACAGGCTGTGCCGTGAAGAGGCGTTCCGCGCATACAGCAGCCCGGCGCTGAACTCACAACGGCCAGACATACTCTTCGTGAACATCAATTCGTCGCTGCTCGACGATCCCGCGCGTTCGGAAGACTATCTGCTTTCGCAGGTCCGTACCTGGAACCTGAAACCCGAACAGATCGCCATCGAAGTTGTCGAAAACAGCGTCCAGACGCCAACAACGCTCTTTCAGTTCGTCGAGCGATATCGCAGGCACGGCTTTCTGATCGCACTGGACGACTTCGGTGCCTCGCACTCAAATCTTGAACGCCTCGTCGATCTGAAACCCGACGTCGTCAAGATCGACCGAAACCTCGTGTCCGGCGTTCACGACAGCCACTACAAACGCTCCGTCGTCGAGGCGATTAACGGATTATGTCACAGTCTCGGCGCGACCAGTCTCGCCGAAGGGGTCGAGACGCAGGAAGAGCTTGAGTGTCTGACGTCGCTCGGCTGCGATCTGTTCCAGGGCTTTCTCCTTTCAGCACCGCTACCGAACCTGCCGGAACGTCTGGCTGAGATTCGCGCCCGTATACACGCACAGGCGACCCAGGCCGGAAACATTGTGGCCGAAAGCGCAAAGCGCATGCACGAGAGCGCGAAGAAGATACTGGACACCGGCCGGGACGTCGCGCGCAGACTCGAGGAACACGAGCTGGCCGACGACAGCCTGCTGAAGCTCATCGAGGACCTCCCGGGTATACAGTGCGCATACCTTATCGACCTCGAAGGGATACAGATTACCGAAACCGTATTCAATCCGGCGGCAGACATACGGCACCGCTCGCTGTTCAAACCCGCCAGTAGGGGTGCCGATCACTCGCTCAAGGACTATGTGTACCATATTCGCTCTCTCGATGCGCCCCGGTTCCTGAGCGGGGTATACCTGTCGCGGGCAACCGGCACCCTGTGCCGCACGGTCAGCGTTCGCACATGTACGCGGACGAAAACTCCTGTTATCCTGTGCCTGGACATCGTCCAGCAGCAGTAACAGGAGAGACCACCATGTCTGAGCCAAATGAAAACGCCATCCCGCAGGGTCCGGGGAGTCGTGCCGAGCAGGCTGATCTGTCGGGGATGGATCGTGCCGATGCAACCGCGTATGTGGGCTCGTACATTACCTCGCTTCATCAGCTGAAGCGCCAACGCGCCGAGGCCGAAGAGACGGTCGCGCTCTGGAAGAAACGTGCGCAACTCGCCTACGACAGACAGGACCGGGACCTTGCGGCGACGGCACTTGCGGAATGGAAGCAGGCCGAGGCAACACTACAGCAGCTTCAGGGCGAAGAGGCCGATCTTGCAGAGACGGTCGCGCTCATGAAGCACAACCTGGAGCGACTCAAACGGACACCTGAAATGACGGTCGATGCAGCCGCGCTCGCCGAACAGTTGCAGAATGTGGTTGGCGACACGAAGACCGGGGAAGCCATACGCAATCTGAACGTCGACTCCGAGCTCGAGCAGTTAAAGCGAAAGCTCCAGGAAGAAGGCGAATAGGCATGGGACGCCGACCCCTCTTCTCCGGAATGCCCCGTCCGCTTATTCTCGCGCATCGCGGATACTCTGCCCGATACCCCGAAAACACCATGGCTGCGTTCACAGCCGCACGGGACGCAGGTGCCGACGGAATCGAACTCGACATACAGCTGTGCAGTACCGGCGAAATCGTCGTATTCCACGACTATACGACCGACCGGGTTACTGGCGAGCCCGGGCGTATCGACCAGCAGAGCTGGCGACAGCTGTCTGGTCTGAAAGTACACGGAACCGAACCGATTCCCCTGCTTCGTGAAGTATTCGATACCTTCGGAGACAGTCTCTGTTACGACATAGAAATCAAGCACAAGGTACACGGCGCGAGTGGAATCGAACAGGCGCTTATTGCCATGATTGCCTCCCGGGGACTCGAACATCGCTGTCTCGTAAGCTCGTTCAACCCCTACGCAGTCAGGGAAGTTCGCAGAATGTCAGAACGTGTCCCGGTCGGCGTCATCTATTCCCGTGATACGGAGGTGCCCCGCGTACTCAGAAACGGCCTCGGCCGCTATATGTGCGCTGCAGATGCACTGAAGCCGCAACACACACAGTATGGTTTTATTCATGCGCTGTCGGCGAAGATGCAGGGGCGTGAGGTATTCGTGTGGACGGTCGACGAAGCCGAGCACATGAAACGGAGCGTAAAAAGAGGCGCGTCGGGGGTTATTACGAACGATCCGGTGTGTGCGGTAGAAACGCTACGAGCACACGGCGGCTGAAGCCGCCTATTCGCCAGCAGGTGATCCGGCCGAAGGAATCCGGTCTGCCAGCGATACCCTGTCACGATGCGCCACCACGCTTCGTATGCGAAGCGGCACGAGCTGGGCCTCGCCCTGCATTGCGCTGAGGCGCACCCCCTCGAAACGGGACGTATCGAGCGCGACCCTGGTCTCGAAGTCGTTCGGCCCGCGGACGCGCAGCACACCGTCCTGATGCGCAAGCCGGACGACAATCACGGGAGGGCTGTCGACGAGCTCTATGACCCCGATCTGCTCGCCGTCGAGCCACACAACCCCGGATGAGCTTACATCAATGGAAGGACCACCTCCCTCGACGGCAAAGCGAAACAGACCTTCCGCGTCTTCGGCGCCCGAACCAAGA
>SKKC01000422.1 GCA_007121695.1 Spirochaetales bacterium
ACGGGCCTCCGGCGGTCGTCGGGTCGCGCAACTGGATTACGCCTGCATTCGAAATGGAAGACGTGTTCTTCCCGCAGAAAGAGTGGATCCTCGATACGGTACACGAGGCGGTGCTGCCGCTACCGGGTTACACCGCGACGACGGTTCAGACAGACGGAGATTACATCAGGCGCTATAAAGCTGGTGTGTGATTACAGCGCCTGAATTAAACCTTTTCGAGCGCGTTGAGGACATCTGCAATGATGTCCTCGCGCGTCTCGAGCCCTACCGACAGACGTACGAGTCCCGGCGTTATACCGACAGCCTGTCGTTCCTCTTCGGTGAGCTTCGAATGCGTCGTCGAACTCGGGTGTGTCGCGATTGATCTCGTGTCCCCAAGGTTCGAACTCAGGCTGATCATGGACAGTCCATTCAGAAAGCGCATGCCACCTTCCACGCCACCGTCGACCTCTATGGTAACAATGCCGCCACCGAGTCGCATTTGTGTCCGTGCGAGTTCGTGCTGCGGGTGGGACTCAAGAAACGGGTAGCGCACCTGCCGTATCTTCGGATGCGATTCGAGTTCGGTCGCGAGGGCGAGTGCGTTTTCCGCGTGCCGTTCCAGACGTACCGCGAGTGTTTCGAGACTCTTGGAGAGCACCCAGCCGTTGAACGGAGACATGGTTGGCCCGGTGTGTCGTGTAAAGAACCGGACCTTCTCTATGTGTTCCGCAGAACCGAGTATGGCCCCGCCGAGCACACGGCCCTGACCGTCCATGAACTTGGTCGCCGAGTGGGTAATAATGTGCGCCCCGTAGTCCGCAGGTGTCTGAATGTAGGGTGTTGCGAAACAGTTGTCGACGTTCAGAAGTATGCCGTGAGCCTCGGCGATGCGACCGACGTGGGCGAGGTCCACAAGCGCGAGCCCGGGGTTCGACGGCGTTTCGAGAAACAGCATCCTTGTCTGCGGGGTAATCGCCTGTTCCCATGCCTCGGTGTCCGCCGGATCAACGTAGGTATGCGATATGCCCCATTTCGGGAGTATCTGCGTCAGTATCTGGTGCGTTGAACCGAATACCGCGCGCGAGGCAACGACGTGATCTCCGGCCTCGAGGAAGCTCGCCATGCTCGAAAACATGGCGGCCATGCCGGATGCAGTCGCGATGCCGTCTTCCACGTGCTCGAGGCGGGTGAGCTTGCCGAGAAACTCGTCTACATTCGGGTTGTTATAGCGCGAATAGATCGGGCCCTCGCCCTGTCCCTGAAACATGTCCCGGGCGTGCTCGGCGCTGTCGAACATGAAACTGCTTGTCATGTAGATAGGCACCGCGTGCTCCCGGTGCGGGCTTCGTTCGGTCTGCAGTCGGATCGCGTCGGTTTCGAAGTGTTCGGAGTGGCTCACGAAACTACCTCCACGCTGTGGGTAATGGAAATGCCTGGATCAAGCGACGCACCGACCGAGCAGTATTTCTCGACCGAGAGCGCGACGGCCCGTTCTGCCCGCGAGGGGTCGACCGTACCGCGAATGGTAAAGTGCAGTCGTATTTCAGTGAAGGGCGACGGGGTGCTATCGGCTCGAACCCCGGAGATGCTGACCTGCACATCCTCGGGATTCTGACGCTGCTTCTTCAGTATTGCCACCACGTCCATGGATGCACACCCGGCGTGGGCGGCAAGCAGCAGTTCCATGGGCCTGAATCCGGCGCCCGTGCCGCCGACAGCCTCGCTTCCGTCGATCTCGACGGTATTGCCGCTGTCGTTACGAGCGGTGAAGTGTACTGCACTGTTCTGTCGTGTGAGTTGTATCTGCATACGCAATTCCTGTCGTATTACAGCAGGAATTGACGAATATGGCTACCGGCTCTGTGCTTCGGACAACGCTTCGAGGCGTTCGCTGAGTCGGGAGGCCAGATCAAGACAGCCTTCGCTCTCTATTCTCTGCGGTTTTTCGAGGCCAATGTTGATCTCTTCGAGCACGTGCGTGGGAGTTCCGCCAAGCAGCAGCACACGGTCTGCGATGCATACAGCGTCGTCAGCGCGGTGGGTGGCGAAAATCATTGTTATTCCGGTTTTTTCCTTGATCTGAAGTACGCGTTCGAGCAGTTCGACCCGGTCCTCGCGTTCTACTGCGCTGAACGGTTCGTCCATAAGAAGCACTTCCGGATCGGATGCGAGAGCCCGTGCGATACCGAGTCGTTCGAACTGGCTCGGGGTCAGCCGGTGCGGGAACTCCTCCGAGACATGGGCAAGACCAACCAGTTCAAGAAGTTCGGTCGCTCGTTCGTGCCGGTCGCGGGATGTCATGCCGCTTCGTTGCAGGCCGAGCTCTACATTGTGCTCGACCCGGCGCCATGGAAGCAGACGAGGCGTCTGGAACACGAACCCGAACCGCCCGCGATGGTGGAGGTTTGCTTCACCGTCGATCGCGGCGAGGCCGTGTTCCGCTTTCGCCGTTGAGAAAATGGTTCGTCCGTGCGACGCGTCGGTATCGTCGCGCGCCGGATCTACCTTTCCGAAGAGTGTGATCGTACCGTCGGCAGCCGGGTTGACGCCCGAAATGGCTCGCATAAGCGAGGATTTGCCCGTACCGACATGGCCGTACAGGACAACAAGCTCTCCCCGTTGCACCGTGAAGGAAATATGTTCGACCACCGGGGCCGCATCTCCCTCGTAATGCACCGTTACGTCTTCCAGTTTCACCGCTTCTTGCATGCCACGTTCACCCTGAAGTAGAGCATACAGGCGAGTACCGGCGTGGTGAACCGTACGACACGCTGAGGGAGGCAAACTTCCGGTTTTTTTGCGTACGCACGACTATTTTTGTTGAGTAACTCACGCTACAAACTTATACTCGGGGTATGAACATTAAAACCATCGAACAGTGCATAGGAAACACCCCCCTGGTGCGACTCCGATCCCTGTACACGGGCAGGAATCTCGTGCTCTGCAAACTCGAAGGGAACAACCCTGCCGGCTCGGTCAAGGACCGCCCGGCGTACTCAATGATAC
>SKKC01000067.1 GCA_007121695.1 Spirochaetales bacterium
CTGGTTGACCTCGACAGTATCAACTGGCTGCCCGGCTGGGTGTCTCTTGCCGAAACAGATCCCGAGCGTTTCCGCGACCGCCTGAATAGAGAGACTCAGGATGATGGATGGGTCGTCGCGGGGTCTTACACGCGCTTCTGCCAGCGGACATTCTGGCCGCGGCTTCAGACCATCGTCTGGCTCGATCTCCCGGTGCCTGTACTGCTGTGGCGCGTGCTGAAGCGCTCGTGGCGCAGGTGGCGAACGAAAGAACTGCTCTGGGGCACAAACCGCGAACAGTTCTGGCCGCACCTGAAAGTCTGGAACAGGAACTCACTGATCTGGTGGATCGTGTCGCAGTCACGGGTAAAACGGGATACCATGATCAGAACAATGGCGGACCCGCAATTCGCGCATATACGCGTTGTTCGGGTTCGATCAGCTCGTGAGCTACAACTCCTGTGCACCGAACCTGGCCTTCGCCGTGGGGATCCGGTGTAACCGATGGAAACCTCTACCACGCTGAACGAAGTGCGGTCACAAGCTCAGTCAGCTCCTGGTCTGCCGGGCTTGTATCGCGGGCGAGGCGGTCAAGATAATACGCTGCTTTTCGCGGGCGACCGTATGCGTGGTAACTGAGCGCGAGAAGGAGCATGGCACTCGTGCGTGCGCTGTCCGAGAGGGTACCTTCGTCTTCGAGAAGCGGCTCGAGCATCGCGTGCACGCTCGAATGCATCGACAGCTCATAGGAAATCTCTGCCTGCAGCAGAAGATGTGCCTCCCACAATTCGTGTCGCTGTCCTGGCTGTTCGACGGACAGGACCTCTAGCGCGCGTCGCGGGTCGCCACGGTGAAACAGGACACCCGCCTCGTGAAATCGCACAGTCGCTTCGTCGGCGCCGAACTCACGTGCATCTCCAAGGGTGTCCAGGGCCAGATCGTACAGGCCGTCCTCGCGGTAAAGCAGCGCTTCGGCGACGAGTTCGTCGGCGATATCGCTCGTTATCCATAGCGGCCCGGAGGAAGAGTCACCAGGCGCTTCGTCGCCGCGCACGCCCGCCGCGACCGACGTGCGCGGAGCTACCGGATCGCGGCCAAGACTGCGAACAAGACCTCGTACCGCGCCCGATGCCGCACGAATTGCGGGATTTCCAGCACGCGCCGCAAGCGGTGCAAGGGCATACTGCCCCGGCTCCGACAGAAAAATACGACCGTTCGCTACCGACAGCTCAATGAAGGACGAAGGGAAAACACGCAAAGTGGCGTCCAGAGGCACGGCGTCTCCAATATCGAGCGGAGTTTCACGCCCGTCAGTACGAGTTACCGATCCTTCTACATAGACAACGCGAGCTTCGGTCGCGGCAAGAGCCGTCGCACCTGAAAGCAGAAGCGCACAGAACGCGACTGCTTGCAGCCACAGATGCCGCGGTTGATGTCTGATAGCCTGCACCATGATGTAGCGCTCCTTCGCCTTTCAGTATACCGCGAAAGCGCCGTATTGACACCGCTGCGATCCCGGCATAGCGTCATGGAAACGACCGAACAGGAGCGTGCCGGTGAGGCGGTTTGTCCAGCTAGCAGCACTCGCTGCGATACTTTTCTCGGCTCCAGGCTACCTGCTGCATGCGAAGGAAACGGTCGAGATCGTTCCCCCGGACAACCGGATTCACTCCCACGCGGTTGCAGCGGAGCTGACAGATATTCTGACTCGTGCGGCTCACGAGGCGACCGAGCTTTTTTCTGAACGC
The DNA here is from genome assembly GCA_007121695.1 of Spirochaetales bacterium. GTDB lineage: Bacteria > Spirochaetota > Spirochaetia > DSM-27196 > SKKC01 > SKKC01. Next base: position 1,728 of record SKKC01000067.1, read on the forward strand.
TTTACGGTCTCGTTCTCAGGGCAGGCTCCGGGTCGCGCCGACTACCGCCTGACGGTACTCGGCCAGGCCGATGGAGCAGGCAGCTCGCTGGTGCTGACCATGACCCGTGCAGCAGACGGTGTAAGCGCTCCGGTGTTTCCCGTAATCGGCGCGTGGGACGAACACCTGCCGAGGCTGCTCGCACACGCGATCCGGTATTTACATCAGTCTTTCTCTGGCTTTGAACTGCCTGAACAGACGGCCTCGCCGATGTTTCTCGACGAGTTTGCCTCAAACATGGTGTCCATGCTCGACATCGGGCAGACCGCGCGCATGTTTCCCTATTCGGTCGATGTAGGCCCGGACGGAAACATTATCGTGGGGTCGCTCTTTGTCGCGGTGGAGCTCGACCGGCTGTACCGCGAAGTGGGGAAACCAGGGCGCGAGCTTTTTACCCGCGATTCGATTAACTACGCAATGGACGTTCGCGTAAGCCCGGCCGGAACGCTTTTCGCACGAACCATGGGAGACGACCTGTTTATTCTCCGACCGGATATACCACGCCCACAGCGCGTTCGCCTTGGAATGAGTATGCCCGTTGCCTCGGCAGCGCTTTCAGACGGCAGCTACGTCGCAACGGCTGGCCGCGGAAGTGTGCGTGTACACGAGGGTCGCGTAGAACCCCTCGACCTTGCACTGCACCCGAACGCCTGGCTGAACGTGCTTGCCGGTGGACCTGAAGCCACAATATGGACCTGGGATGCTGTGACGGGCGCCCTGCCGGTCTTTACCGCAGAGGGCGAACGGACCGATACCATTATTCCACTCATGCGCGAGCAGGACCGTCGGGCGGTACGCGCGCTTCGCGTGCTCGACGACGGGTCCTTCGTTGTGCTGACGGTGAACTCACTGTCACGTTTTGACCGCTCCGGTGTGCCCGTGTGGCGTATGGACGAGTTCCCTGCTCCGCTTACCGGTGACTTTTCCGCGGTCATGTCCATGGCGGTCGACGAAGAGCGGGGGTACATCTACCTGCTGAACCCGACTGCACAACGCCTCGTTCGGCTGCTTGATACTGATCTGGCGCGCAATCCCGATCCCTTCGACAGAAATATCGCAGAGATCCGCCGACGGATAGCCGCTGACTCCCAGGAACCGTTCGAACTTTCGGCCGACGATGGACTACGGCTGCTCGCGCGAAACTACGAACAGGTCGGCGCGTACGGCCTCGCGCTCGAGGCCCGCCGTGCGCTTCTGGACCGGAACCCCTTTGATGC
>SKKC01000238.1 GCA_007121695.1 Spirochaetales bacterium
AACGTCTGCAGAAAGGCGCGGACGTACGCACCGAGCTGCTCATGGTCGACGTGGCAAATCATCTCGAGCATATCGGCGATTTCTGCCTGAACATTGTCCACGCAAACAAGGCTATCCGTGCGTCCGGGTTCGGCTCATCCGTGCCGCCGGAGAATGAAGAAACCGGGCAGGAACAGACCGCTACCGATCTGCAATAGAGACCGCTGAGCGAGCGGGGAGTGCCGGATGTCCAAAGCTGTCGACTTCGAGTCCCGTCGCTTTCTCGAAGATATTGCCGCGCACAACACGAATGCCGGCCTTTGCTCTTCGATGCAGTCCCGACACATCGCGTGCGCCCGCGACGGCTACAATCTGTCGCGGAGCATCGCCGATGCGCAGATGCACGAAGGAGCGTCCTCCATCCGGGATGGAGGTGATTATCTCAAGCGTGCCTTCGTCCTCGGACGGTTGAGCGACGAGTTCAACATCTTCAGGGCGACAGGTGAGCGTTACCTCTGCTCCCGCAAGGCGTGAAAACGAATCCGGCAGACCCACGAAGCAGTACGGATCGGCCTCGGGGATTAACAGTACCTGTTCGGGTGTCTTGTGTATCTGCCCTGGTATCACGTTCGTGTGCGGATTGCCCGTGAACACAGCTACATCAACATTAACGGGATAGTGATACAGTCGCTGCGGTTCATCTACCTGTGCAATGCAACCGTTCTGGATGACTGCAATCCGGTCGCCAAGAATCATCGCTTCGTTCTGGTCATGCGTGACAAATATCGATGTTGCCCCGGTTCGTTCGTGAATCTGCTTCAGTTGTGTACGCAGACCTACCCGCAGCTTTGGATCAAGGTTTGACAGCGGCTCATCGAAGAGAAGAACCGATGGTTCAGTTACCAGCGTGCGAGCCAGAGCGACGCGCTGACGCTGACCGCCGCTGAGCGTCCTGGGACGCCTGGCCTCGAACCCTTCGAGGTCCACCATCTGCAGCGCGTTTCGAACCTTGCGTTCGACATCGCTGCGTGACGCCTTTCTCATTCGCAGCCCGAAGGCAACGTTTTCCCAGACCGTCATGTGCGGGTACAGGGCGTAGTTCTGAAAAACCATTCCGATCTGCCGCTCCCGTGGACTGAGCGCGATTCCCGAGCCTGCGGAGTACACACAGGTGTCACCGATAAAAATCTCTCCTGTGTCCGGGTACTCGAGGCCCGCCAGACAGCGGAGAAGGGTGGACTTTCCGCATCCGGATGGGCCGAGGACAACGAGAAACTCTCTGTCTTCGACGTCCAGACTGATGTTCTGCAGGGCAGACACTGTTTCGAATGATTTCGAGATTCCTGATACGTAAACAGCTGGCACGGTACATCACCTCCGGGCAGGTTTCTATTCCGTAATATAGCGCTTTGAAGGGGCTGTCGGCAGCCTCCGGATGGCACTCGTTCAGACTGAATCGGCATCGGATGCCGGAGTCGGACGTATCTGCAGTTTCCCCCGGTTGCTTCGCGCTCCCCGGTTCACCTTCCGGATCAGGCGAAACGCGGTTGCCGTGGTGCGTGGCCACGGGTGAAAGCGTTCCTTGTGCGCGAGCCGGACCGATGGTCGACGCGCAACGCGGGCGATACTCCATGCCGCAAACGCACCATGACAGAGCGCGAGCAGAATAAACAGGCCGGACGGGCCGAAAAAGCCTATAAAGAAACCCGAAAGCGAGGGTCCCAGGGCCGAACCGACCGCGTAGAAAATGATGTAGGCTCCCGAGGCGGCTACCATTTCGCTTGTGTCAAGCTGGTCATTCGCGTATGCGAGGCAGATTGAGTACAGGGGCATGGTGAATGCACCGAACACGAAACCAAGGACCCATAACTGGATAGCCGACGACGCGCCGCTGAGGGCAACCCCGAGCGCCACCAGCGTTCCAAGAAGCGATCCGACGAACACAACTCGTCGTCGGTCGATACGATCGCTGAGATATCCGAGTGGCGCCTGGGATACAAGCGCGCCCAGGCTGATGACGAGCATGAACACCCCGATGTCCGAGCTTCCTAACCCCGACAGCTGCGCAAAGCGCGGTCCGATGCTCCAGATGGCGGCGGAGCTGATACCGGCCACCAGAATTCCGACTGACGCGAATGTCGACGCCTGAAGCGCTCTGCGGATGTTCAGCGGTCGACGTTCAGTTACAGCGGGTCCTCCCGTGTTCGCAAGCACGATCGGAACAAGCGAGACCGACACCAGAATACTCACCAGCACAAACAGCTGAAATCCTGTTTCCGGGAACAGCCCGAGAAGCGGCTGTCCTATGCCCATCGAGCTGAGATAGATAAGGCTGTACAGCGAGAGAATTCGGCCCCGACTGCGGGCCGGGCTCCCCGCGTTGAGCCAGCTCTCTACGACCACAAACAGCGTCGCCGTGCAAAGCCCATGAATGACGCGAAGCACAGTCCATGCAAACGGATCAATGACAAGAAGATGCGCCAGAGCAACGGCCGAGGCGATGCTGGCGAAGCCGGCGAAGGTGCGTATATACCCGACCGATCCTATGAAGCGAACTCCCAGCAGGCTTCCAGCGATGAAGCCGAAGAAATAGGCCGACATAATGATTCCGATCATGAATTCGCTGAATCCTTCACTTCCCGCGCGCAGCGAAATAACGGTGCCTTGCAACCCGGTGCCGGTTCCGAGTAAGAATACCGCGATCAATATTGCCGCGATGGTCGCAATCGGGTTCTGGTCGGCCAGTGGTGCAGCGGGAATTGCTGTCTCGGCCTGCGGTGTGTCCATGTGCGACTCGTAACACGATTCATTTGGATTCGACAAGAGCCGGTGCGTCTCGCTGTTGACCTCGTCGGTATCTTTATTGTATACAGTCCGCTACCGTTCTCTTTTATATGTATTGTGAGGAATTATGTACGCACTCGTAGAAATTGCAGGAAAACAGTATAAGGCCGAAGCTGGAGCACAGATCAAGGTTGACAAACTTGCCGGTGCCGC